>JAJYZI010000011.1 GCA_021800105.1 Thermoplasmata archaeon | reverse complement strand
TCAGCCCAATGGGAAGCGTGGCTGGAATGTTCATTTCCAGTAACTCTATGCGGAATATTCTGCAAAGGCTCTCCCGTCCTGATCTGCTGACAGAGGCAGGCATAAGGTCCATGTCCTCGCTGGATTCGCTGTACGATCGAGGATATCATACAGGAGAGATATGGCCATTAATGACGGGATGGCATGCAATCGCATGCTACAATAATGATATGATGGAAACAGGGATCAGATGCATAACTAGTTTCATTGATCTGGCATTTTCCGCTGAAGACCCTGGCAGGATCAACGAAACATATGATCCTGAATTCTTCGAGCCCAGGGGCCAGTTTGCCCAGGTGTGGTCCCATTCACTTTTCGTGCAAAGTATCCTGGAAGGTCTAGTTAACCTAATTCCTCAATGGAGGAGCGGAAAAAGTCCCATCGACTCTGCTGAGAACCGTCTACCCAAAAGCATGGATTTTCTTGAAATACGTAATATTCTCTTCCAGGGTTCGCTTTATGATATCATAATAAAAGGAACAGATCCACCTGTAATTCAGAAAAGATCCAAATGCTGAGGATTTAAAGAAATGGACTGCTTCGACGCCTCTATAAGGAGTAAATGCACGCATGATTTTCATGCCAAATATTCCAGCAGGATTTCCGATGCATAGATTTGCAAATAGCTATAGAATAAGGCTTTCCCTAAGTTATTTCCTTTTATGGGACGAGTTTCATCTGTCCAGCCATATTGGGTTATATGTCCTAGACCTGTCGGCATCTTGCTTGAAAAGCTTAATATTGCCAAGATTATGAAGAATAAATATACGGAGAATGCGTAGCTTGAATCATGAAGCCGAAGTCAAGAGAGGCACACCAACTATTCTAAATGATCTCGTTGGAGTGGTGAACAAGGTTATGAGGCCCGCATCACCTCAGGGCTACAGGATGGAGGATGAGTTTCCACATCTTCTTGGCGTAAGTAATGCCGAGAACATTTATTATATAGAAGAGGACGAGAAGCCTGTCAGCGTAATTGCAGTAAAGTTTTGGAAAGCATATCTTGCGGATCACATGATATCCGTAGCATCTCTCGGATCTGTGTCCACCCTTCCCGAATACAGGGGAAAGAGATATGCAACAAACATTCTTGACAGGATTATTTCTGATCTTGAGACAAAGAAGGTATCGTTACTGCTGGTTTCCGGTACAAGGGATTTGTACAAACGGGCCGGATGTATACAGACAGGACGCATGTTTAGTTATAGCATAAGCAGGCAGAGCCTTTCAGCAATAACGAATACCGGAAGATATAGTGTTAGGAGGATTGTGAGGAGAGAAGAAGCTGCCGACTGGATCCTTGATATCTATAACAGGGAGCACTACAGGTTCGCCAGGGACATAAATTTAATGAAAATCCTGCTGGACGCAATCTGGTTCAGGCGTGAAAACTGGCCAATGGATCTATTTGAAATATCTGAAAACGGAACTAGGGTGGCTTATTTCATCGGATACAAACGTGGAGAAGACAAGCGTTCCATGAATGTCATGGAGATGGCAGGATCTCGGTCCGCTATTATCAATTCGCTTGCCGCGATTCTCGAGGAACTTGACGCCGACGATATATTGCTCAGAGTGCACCCTACAGATACTGGCATGATAGAAATCCTTGATTCGATGGGCTATACCCGTCAGGTAACGCCCGTGCAGGGAACTGTAAGAGTCATCGACCCGTCAACTCTGCTTTCGGAGCTAGGTAACTTAGTTGCCGAAAGTGGCTGGCATTGCTCCATTGACCTCAAGGGAGATAATTTTGCGTTGCGCTGTGACTCTTTGTCTGCACATATCGATGCGAGGACGCCATCAGATATTACAGATGCATTTTTCGGCACGGGCAGTGGATGCATGAAGATACCACTTATGTTTACTGATGATCTAAACTTCATATAACGAAAGAAATGTTAAACTTGCTTCCACATAACTGCCCCATGAACATTGAAACCAAATAGACAAGAAAGACAGACTCTAAACGCAAATACATAACTGCACTAGAAAAGAGTTTAATACCATCGTTCAATTTATGTTGGAATTTTCAGGTGTATTAAATGAATGAAGTTTTAAGTACTGGGACTACGACAGTTGCTATAGTAGTCAAGGACGCTGTTGTGCTTGCGACGGATAGAAGAGTGACTGCAGATCATTTTATTGCTCATAAGGACGGGAAGAAGCTTCACAAGCTTGACACCTATGCAGCGATGACTATTGCAGGACTTGTCGGCGATGCGCAGGTTCTTGTCAGGTACATGAGAGCAGAACTTGAGCTTTACAGACTGCAGCGCAAGTTCGGAATGCCAATAGAGGCAGCTGCAACGCTACTTTCCAATATACTGAACCAGAGCAAGTATTACCCTTACATGGTCCAACTTATTGTCGCCGGCTACGACACTGCCCCCCATATCTTCTCAATAGATGCGGCAGGCGGCGCAGTTGAGGACACATATGTCAGCACCGGCTCCGGTTCACCCTTTGTTTATGGTGTTCTAGAAACAGAATATACAAAGGACATGAAGATTGATGAAGGTATTGACTTGGTTATCAAGTCAGTGTCTGCCTCAAAGCAGAGAGACTCGGCATCCGGAGGCATGATAGATGTCGCGGTAATCGATGCAAAGGTTGGGTACAAGGATGTTCCTGAAGAGGAAGTCCTTGACAGAATAAAGAAACTCAAACTTAAACTTTAATTTTTTATTATTTTCCTAAACTTTTCTGGTGTTTTTTTCTATGGCAATGCGTGATTATCTTGGTGAAGCTCGTGCGATTTTCGATCGCATCTATCCGGATCACAAGATCTCGGAAGTAGACTATGAAGGCTCGACCATCGTCGTATATACCAAAGACGAAGAACTCTTCTCAAAAAGAGATGATATAGCACGATCTATAGCACAGGAGCTAAGACGACGCATCGCGATACGTCCAGATCCCTCTATAATGAGTCCTGAAGAGGAAGCTACGGAAACGATAAAGAACATAGTTCCAGAAGGAGCCGGTCTTCAGGACATATATTTCGAATCAGATACCGGCGAGGTTGTCATAGAAGCAGACGAACCATCGCTCATCACTGCAAAGGTGTCTGATTTCATAACACAGATCAAGGCGAAGACAAACTGGTCACCCAGGGTTGTACGTGCTCCTCCTATTTATTCAAGGACGGTGAAGGAGATGCGCGAGCTTCTCAGGGATACAAAGCAGGAAAGAAAAGAGTTCCTTCACAAGCTTGGTGAAAAACTTAACATACCACCTATGCCGGGCGAGACATGGGTAAGGCTCACAGCACTCGGTGGACACCGTGAAGTCGGGAGGAGTGCCACTCTGGTTTCTACAAACAACTCTAAGATACTCGTAGACTGCGGTATGCTTAACACGAGCGAAGCAGTCGATCACCCTTGGGCAGGAGCTCCTTATCTGTACCTCCCGGAAATACAGCCTTTCTCTTCAATCGATGCTGTTATCCTTACGCACGCGCATCTTGACCATTCTGGGCTGCTCCCAGTGCTTTACAAGTATGGTTACGAAGGACCCGTCTACATGACCGCTCCGACAAGGGATCTTGCTGTGCTGCTGGAAAATGATTTCATCAGGGTTGCGCATTCCGAGGGTCACAAAGGAGCATATGAATCAAAGCACATCAGGGAAATGGCGAAAAAGACAATCACGCTGAGATACAACGAGACAACCGATGTAACAAGCGATACGAGATTGACCTTCTACAACGCGGGCCACATACTTGGATCAAGTTCTGTGCATCTCCACATAGGTGAGGGCCTCTATAACATCGTCCTTACGGGCGATGTCAAATTCGAGAAATCATGGCTTTTCAATCCAGCAAACAACAAGTTCCCAAGAGCGGAAGCACTGATGACCGAATCCACATATGCGGGCAGGGATGACTACCAGCATTCAAGACCTGAAGCAGCCCAGATACTTAGTGACATTGTGAATAGAACTTTTGAGCGAGGCGGTTCTGTGCTTATACCTGTATTCGCTGTGGGCAGGAGCCAGGAAGTCATGCTTGTGCTCGAACAGATGATGCGCGAGGGAAAAATCCCGAAAACAAAAGTCTACCTCGACGGAATGATAATGGAAGCAACCGCAATCCACGCTGCATATCCAGAATACCTGAACAAGGATCTCAGGGAGAAAATTATGTTCAAGAAGGAGAACCCGTTCTTGAGCGAAATCTTTGCAAAGGTCGAGACCAGGGATCAGAGGCAGGAACTGTGTGACTCGACCGAAAGCAGGATAGTGCTTGCGACCGCAGGGATGATGAATGGAGGACCCGTTATGGAGTACTTCAAGTCATGGTGCACATCACCAAAGCATTCACTGGTATTCGTCGGCTACCAGGCTGATGGAACGATGGGCCGCAGGATTCAGCGCGGAGCACCAGACATAACATTATCTGACGGTGGCAGGCAGGTCAAGTTCGAGATAAAGATGAATGTCGAGACAGCTGAGGGCTTCTCAGGTCACTCCGACAAGAGGCAGCTTATTGCCTATATCGCGACTATGCAGCCAAGACCCCGTATTGTTCTGGTCAATCATGGAGACGGTGAAAAGGCACAGGAGTTCGCCCGCCTGATAAAGAGCAAGTTCAATATTGAGTCTCATGCCCTGCGCAATCTGGAAACAATAAGACTTTACTGATTCCTTTTTCGCAGAATTACAGGGGGAAGTTTCCATCAGGGAAGAGTTTCTTCCAATCAGCCAGGAACTTCGAGAGCCCCTCATCAGTCTTTGGATGCTGTGGTAGCTTCTTCAGTACCTCGAATGGCAGCGTTGCAACATCTGCGCCAATAAGTGCAGCCCTTACAACATGGACAGGATTCCTGATCGACGCGACCAGAATTTCAGTTTCAATTTCATAGTTCGTGAAAATTGTCTTAATCTGTTCGATAAGCTGCATCCCATCCTCGGCTATATCATCGAGCCTTCCCACAAAAGGTGATACATACTTTGCACCGGCCTTTGCTGCAAAAAGCGCTTGTATCGGGCTGAAGACCAACGTGCAGTTTACCGGGATATTCTCCTCAGAAAGCTTCCGGATTGCCTTGAGGCCTTCGATTGTCATCGGTATCTTCACAACCGCGTTGCTGCCAAGCTCCCTTATTTTGTGGGCCTGCTTTATCATGCCGTCGAAATCGGTTGCCACGACCTCTATGCTGACAGGACCTGGTGTTGCATCAAGTATCTTTTTGACTATGTCCTTGAAATTTGAGCCTTTTTCTTTCTCTATCAGTGAGGGATTCGTAGTAACGCCATCTACAAGACCCCAGGACAACCCTTCCTTTATCTCGTTTACATTAGCAGTGTCAAGGAAAATTTTCATGAGAATACCCTACTATCACAAGTGCAGCAGTGTTTAAATTTCTTGTGTTATCATGGCCGCTTCTTATTACAGGATACGAATCCCTAACGCTATACTGCGAAATATAATAAAAAATTTCTAGCAATCAGCTAATACTCATGATATGCTTTCGAACCTCTTCTCTTCCCTGAAAACCGATTCGGCGCTCCTAACTATATCAGGCACTCCTAAGTGAAAATAATCAAAGAGCTCCCACGACTTCCCGGATTTCCCGAAAGTGTCGCGCATGCCCATCCTGTGTACCAGTGCTGGGTATTCTTCACCCACTATTTCAGCAACCCTGCTTCCCAGGCCATTATAGATCGAATGCTCTTCCACAGTCAGGATCCTGCCGGTTTCGGATGCAGCCTTCACAACCGCCTCCCGATCCATCGGCTTGATTGAGGACATGTTAATCACGCGGGCATCAATGCCTTTGCTTTTCAGCTCTTTAGCAGCTTGCAGTGCAAAAGAAACCATAACGCCGCATCCTATTATCGCGAGATCGGAACCGTCCTTGAATGTCACCGACTTTCGTGGAACATATTCATAGTCCGCATCATTCAGCACCGGGAATTTCTCCCTTGTAAGACGGATATAGTAGGGTGTTACGGTGAAATCATGAACGTACCTGATCACGCTCCTGGTCTCCACAGCATCTACGGGCACAATCACAGACATATGTGGCAGTCCTGCCATTACGCCTATATCTTCTATTATTTGGTGAGTTGCACCATCTTCACCGACGGTTATTCCTGCATGTGTTGTGACGAACTTCACGTCAAGGTTGTTGTAGCATACGCTCTGCCTGATCTGCTCGTAAGTCCTCATGAGGAATACGGCAAAAGTGGATGCGAACACCTTCTTTCCTGATAGCGCCAACCCGGCCGCTGCTGTAACCATGGACTGCTCTGATATTCCCATGTTGAAGAACCTGTCTGGAAATTCCTTCCCGAATATTCCCGTCCTGGTGGAAGAGGAAAGATCGGCGTCAAGAACCACGACATTAGGATCCCTCTTACCCAGGCTAACAAGTTCATTTCCGTAAGCTTCACGCAATGATTCCGATTTTGTCTCCACTTTTACTCGCCTCCAAGTTCCTTGAGTGCCTGGTGATATTCCTTCTCTGATGCAGGAGGGGACCCATGGTACTTGTAGTTGCCTTCCATGTAGCTGACGCCCTTACCTTTCACCGTATGAGCAACTATAAAAGTGGGAAGATCCTTTGAAGACTTGGCCCGCTCCAACGCAATTATGATCTGCCTGATATCATGCCCGTCGATCTCAATGACGTTCCATCCGAAGCTCTTCACCATTCCAGGTATATCATGAAGGGGCATAACATCCTGCGTCTTGCCATCTAGCTGCACACCATTCCTGTCGAGTACGACGATAAGATTGTTGAGCTTGAACTTGTATCCAGCCATCATGGATTCCCATATATTACCTTCTTCAAGCTCTCCATCGCCAATCATGACGAAAACATGATAATCCTTCTTGTCCAGCTTGGCGGCTAAGGCCATCCCGACTCCGACACCCAACCCCTGCCCTAATGACCCGGTGGATGATTCAATTCCAGGCACTCCCTTATGGACATGTCCTTCTAACTTTGAGTTCAGTCTCCTGAAATCCTTCAGGAGTTCCAGAGGGAAAAACCCTCTTAAGGATAGAACGGAATACATGCCAGGGGACGCATGTCCCTTGCTCAGTATGAACCTGTCCCTGTCCGGATCATCCGGTTCTACCGGGTTGATATTCATCTCCCTGAAATAAAGAACGGTCAGGATATCTGCCGCACTCAGGGATCCGCCGGGATGTCCTGACGAGGCGGCATAAACCATCTTTATTGTGTTAATCCTGACCTGTCTAGCAATCTCCGCATATCTGGAAATCTCTGTCTCCGGTATAATTAACTGTTCCAATTCTTTTAACCGCCAACTTGAGGTCTCAAGTAATACGGCAATGTCGAATGATTTAAAAAAGATTTTTTCACTATGACAGCAAATTTTGTCTCAATTCTAGGAGATGATGTCAACACCATCGTCGCTTGTTCCTTCCATGTCAAGCATAGACGGAGGCAACTTCAACCCTGTTACGATAAGCGTTACCTGTATCTTTGTGTCCAGAGATTTCTCTATGCCAGTTCCCATGATAATCTTTGCCTTGTCCGCTATAAGTTTCTTGACCTCCTCCGTTGCAATGTTGGTCTCATCTATTGTGGGGTCTGCGGCGGAAATGTTTATCAGAACTCCTGTAGCGCTCGACATGTCAAGATCCAGGAATGGCGATGCAATTGCATCCTTTACAGCATGACGGACTCGTTCGCCATAATCTCCCGTACCGTAACCGATCCCGATAACTGCAGCGCCGGAATTCCGGACAACTTCCTCTAAATCTCTCATATCGAGGTTGATCAGCCTGGTATATGAAAGAATTTCAGTTATCGCTCTTATGGCCTTAACAATGACCTCATCCGCTTCCCTGAATGCGTTGTCAACCGGCAGGTCAGGAGCAACTGTGAGGAGCTTCTCATTAGGAATGACGATGACGCAGTCACAGCTAGCAATCATTTTTTTCAGGCCCCATATTGCCTTGCGCATTCTGCGTCTTCCTTCGCTTTCGAATGGAAGTGTCACAACGCCAATTGTAAGGGCCCCCTGTTCCTTTGCAACCTTCGCTGCAAAATAAGCTGATCCGGTTCCAGTGCCGCCTCCTAGCCCTGCAGTTATGAAAACTATTTCTGCTCCCTTAATCTTGCTGAGCAGATCCTTCTCAGACTCATGAGCAGCTTCCTCGCCTATTCTCGGATCACCTCCGGCTCCCTGGCCCTTTGTGAGGTTTTCCCCCAGAAGTACCTTGCTCTTTGACTTAATCCTTAGGAGATGATTTGCATCTGTATTGCATGCAATAAGGTCAACACCGGGTATTTTCTCTCTATAAAGTCGGTTGATAGTATTTGAACCGCCGCCGCCCATGCCCAGGACCCTGATGGTGGAACCGCTTCCGACTGCGTACTGTTCTAATTCATCTTCTGAAGTTCCCTTGAATTCATCGGTTGGTTCACTATATGGATCATCTGAGGACATAATTCTCCCTTATCATCTAGAATATAAATATTAACTTTGCCCATTCACCTGGTTAACCATGATCCCTGTTTCCAGAAAGTAATAAGGCCATGTAATGTTGCAATAAACATTATGATAAGACCGACGGAACCATAGGCAAAGGTCTTCAGCCTGTTTCTTGCAATGTTATTCCGGATGGCAGCGCCGAATACAACGATTGATACGCCGTTGATAAGAGTAGTGGCAAACCTTGTAAACCTGAGGAACCCAAATGTGAATAGCGTTGTCAAGAAATACAAGAAGTCATGCGATAACGCAAATCTGTAGTAGCTGTAGTGATGTGCAAAAAGGAAGAAATATACTTCCGTCAGTGAAAGACCTAGGAAGAATATCGGAAGTAAATACACATAAATCAGTTCAAACGTATAGAATGCCCCGGCCTTCCTTGCTGTTCCTCCAAAGAGATCCTTGAAGAAATAATACCAGCCGTTCCTTGCCCACCTAACCTGCTGCTTGTAGTATGATGATAGAGTCTTCTGCGAAGGAGTAGATACATTGACATTGTAATTCTTTATCGCCTTGTACCCACTTTTTATAACATAACTTGTAAGTTGACGGTCGTCGCCAGCAACGCTCTTCCTGCCAAGGACCTTATAGTCATAGAATTCGCTCGACAGTATGAACGGCTTTACTATACTAGACCTGTATATTGCCGCTCCACCGTCAAGGATCATAACGTGTCCATTGTGGTTCATGGCCCTTAGAATGACTTCCCTGCTTCTCTCAACAAACTCGGAAGCATACGAGAGAACCCTGCCATCTTCAATTATCCTTAGATTTGCTCCAACTCCTCCTACCTCATCCGTAAAACTGGAAAGAAGATCCTTGACTGCGTTAGATGGAAGCAAGGTATCACTATCTACAAACATCACAAACGGCGTCTGGACATAGTGCATCGCAAGAGAAAGTGCCTTTCTCTTTCCGCCTCTTTCAGGAGTGGCGAGAAATGTAAAAGAGTGTTTCTCTGCGATGTCGGAATAAGGATATGTGCAACCATCGCCAACAACAATGACATTGGTTCCCTGAGATTCGACCGCTGAAAGTACCTTCTCAAAGAAATCAGGATTTTCCTTATAAACAGGAACTATGATGGTAACATCGCTGGGACCATGGAAAAAATCGTTCATCGGTTGCTTGTATCTAACGGATCTGTATGAGTTTATTATATAGAATATAGTAGAAATAACCGAAAAAACGGAACCAACTATTACAATTAGAAGGAATAGATGCATTGATACGTTGTGGATTTGAAATCAATATTTAAGCTCGTAGGTACAATCTATAAGGGTTGCCCGCCACCTGTATGGTGGTTTTTAAAATTTTTTCTTCGTAATAGAACAATACTGCCGCACCATTACGAGTCAATGATCCACGAACATTCTTATCTTTGAGATAGAAGAAACACAATTCAAATGAATTCTGCAGAAAACGGTTTTCAGCAAAAATATTCTTACCAGTAAATGCCATATGTGCTTGTTAAGACTGTTTGCAACTAATATTTCTTAATTTAGGTGATAATAACAAACTAGCAATTTATGAAGAAAAGCATGAAAACTATTTATAAACGGAGCACAAAAGATTAATTATTGTTTATATGTTTAAGGGTAAGCTATATGTCATCACATAAGAATAAGCTTTTCAGGAGAAAAATTTTCCTCGTTTTTATTGTTGTCATTTCGATCATCTCCACATCTTTTGTTCTTCAAAACGTTAATTCAGTGCCTTCCAAAGGAAATAATTCCCCAGTTGCACCAAGCAGCAATGCCACACCGCTTTATCTGGTCCAGTTCCAGGAAAGTGGCTTGCCAAGTGCTGCGTCAAACCTGGGTTATGGATTCCTCTGGGCGGTCAAGGTATCAGGGCAGGTGCATGAATCATCTTCACCAACTATTGCTATGTATATGCAGCCAGCATCAAACATTTCATATAGTGTAATAAGTGTTGCAAATTACACATCAACTCCTGCTTCAGGTACTTTTAATGTCACAAGTTCAAATGTCGTGATAGGGTTATCTTTTACCCCGACTGTCTATCATGTTTCGTTCAGTGAAACTGGCTTACCAACTGCAGGGTCTTCGACAGAGTGGAAGATTAGCCTCAATGGAAATACAATTTACAGCAATTCGAGTGTAATAAGCTTGACGGAACCAAACGGAAAGTACTTTTACACTATATCGAGTGAGTCAATCTATATTCCTTCACCTTCTTCAGGATCTGTTGTTGTGAATGGTTCAAGCATCGTTATCCCAGTTCAATTTACAAACAACCTGGAAAGTGTTACGTTCTTCGAAACCGGGCTTCCAACATTTCAGGGGGCAACAGAGTCACAATGGTCTGTGGACCTCTCAAACAGCACGTCAAACTTCAACGCTTCACAGTCGAGTTTTAACAACTCCATCACTTTTACTGTTCCATCTGGTAACTATTCTTACTCGGTGTCCCCGATACAATCCTACAATCTGGTCGGAGGAAATGGAGTGGTGGCAGTAGCAAATAAATTCACCTCCGTCAATATTGCTTATATTACAACTCTATTCGGAGTCGAATTCCAGGAGTTCGGGCTACCATCAGTTACGCCGGTCTGGTCGGTTTCTTTGAAAAATTTAACATCTGGGCAAGTTACTACGGACTTTTCAACCCAGACAAGTATATACTTTAACGTAACCAACGGAAACTATCATTTTATTGTATCAAACATTAATGGATATAACCTTCTCCCAGCGTCTGGATATGTGAATGTCAGTAATGGTTTCTATATCATCAATGAAAAATACACATCCGGTTATGGTACTGTAACATTCAAGGAAAAGGGTCTTTTCTCTAATACTACTAACCCGTCTTCCAGTTTTGGAAGCTACTGGTCCGTTACTATGATTAACTCTACCGGTTACCATTTTATTAGGGGCACGGATGGAAGCAGCATAACTTTCTGGTTGCCTTTCGGAACCTATACTTACTACACATCAAACAACACCGGTTTTACACCAGGAAATGAGACTGGTTCGGTTCAGCTGGCGGGCAAGGTAACGGAACACGTGACCTACACACTTTCTGATGTCTTATCCCAGTCCACAGGTAGCTTTGCCGCCATTAATCTGTACGAAATAGGTTTGCCGGCAGGTACCAAATGGAGTGTCGCTTTATCGAATGATTCAAAAAACGCAACATCCCAGATAACTAGCTCTGCGCTTATAACTTATTATGAGCCAAGCGGCAGCTATTATATTAGGATCCTTGACAGCGGTTATATGCACCCTAACCCAACATACATTTATGTCACTGTGAATACAGCTACGCAAACGGTATACAATTACACTATCAGCTTCAAGGCAGTTCTTGGTTACCTTAACTTTACAGAGAGCGGGTTGCTTCATGGGACTCAATGGAGCGTAGCAGTGAACGACTCGACCGGTACGATAAATACATATACATCGTCGTTCGCAAATCTATCAGTTCCCCTTACAAATGGTACGTACTTTTACATGGTTCAACCATCTTCTCCAAACATGAATCCGTTCGGCCAGGCCACAGGCTTTGTTTATATTTCTTCCACCCATTCTGCAAGTTATCATGTGGCCTTTTTCTCAGACCAGTATAGTATAACATTTAATGAGCGAGGTTTGCCTCAGGGCCAGTCCTGGCAGCTAATTCTAATGAATCAGAGCGGCAGCATTGTCTCATACACATCAACAACAGGTCAGCTAAATATTCCTCTTATAAATGGGACATACAGGGTTTCAGCCGTATCATCATCTGGAGGATTCCTTGCTGACCCATCACTCATGGCATTTGGTGTGAATGGATCCTCATCCACACAAATACAGCATAACATTACGTTTGTTCCAAATACACTGGACATATCATTTGTTGAGGTTGGTCTGCCAACTGGAACACAGTGGTCTGTGAACCTCAATGGTGAACAGGAAGTATCAAGCTTAGGTACTATATCTTTCTCGCTTCCAGGTGGAACCTACATCTATCATCTTACATCAACAGGGCAGTATACTCCCACTCAGTCTATAGGTGTGGTCTCAGTAGGCAATAATAATAAGACAATCAAGATAGATTTTACATCTATAGTAAGCGAAGTAACTTTCCGGGCATCATCGCTTCCTTTCAACTTTACATGGTCTGTTCTTGTCGATGGCCAGATTCTAGAGACTAGCAACCAGTCGGTATCGCTCTCTCTTCCTAATGGTACATACCAATACCAAGTGGTACAACAGGGATATTATTACCCTGGAAACCCATTTGGCCTATTTACCGTATCCGGCACTCCTTATACTATCACAATTAATTTTGTATCAATCCAGTATGTACTTTCTTTTAAGGAAACTGGGCTCCCTGCAGGCGTAGCTTGGACAATGCAGATTTTTAATCAAACCGGGGTCTTAACTGCCTACACTTCTGCAACGACGTACAATAACGTTTCTCTTATAAATGGTTCTTATTCATTTAACATGCTGGAGACAGATTTCTATGTTTCAATTCCAGGAAATGGAACCTTCAGCGTCAGTGGCGGTCCTCTCAGCTACTCAGTTAAATATGAGATTTTCACATACCAGGTTACATTCTCAGAAACCGGGCTTCCCAATGGAAATACATGGAATATAACGCTTACATCACAATATGGAACAGCCAACTACACGTCTACCACCTTCAATTCGGCCTCGTTCAAGGTTGTTAACGGCACATACTCATACAAGATTTTATCCCTCAACAAGAGCGTTAAACCTTCGCCAATGACCGGAACTCTGAACGTCAATGGAGCGACCGTTAGCATTCCTATCAACTTTAGTCAGGTACTTTACACGGCTCAGGTCCAGGAAGTTGGCTTGGCTAAAAACGTTTCATGGAGCATAGAAATCAATAGTATCACATATACTTCTAAGAACACGTCTATTAACGTAACGCTTGTCAACGGAACTTACGACTTCACTGTCCTGAACGTAACCTCTGGTTACACCTTCTCTCCGGGGAACGGCAAACTTATAATCAATGGCGCTAACATAAGCACAAGGATTTCATATTCCTTGATTGTAACTATAATCCATCCACAAAACACAACTAAGGCTAACTATAATACATTCATTGTTCTTGGTACACTAATTGGAATAGGAGTGATTGGCCTAGGAGTGATCGTTGCTCTATATTACCAGAGGAAAAAGTCTTGAACGATCTCTAGGAAAAAGAGAAGATTCCTATAGAACTTCCATAGAATCGTGGACACTATTTTCCAGGACGGTCGAAAATTCCACCTTCCTATCAATTTGCAAGCCTTAGACCTCAAATATGAAACCATACGAATTTTGAACTATTCAACATTATGTGATGTCTCCGCTTTTAAAAGTGGAATTTAGATATACACTTACAATGAAAATAGCGCGAGTCTATTTTCCATACGCTTGAATGGATACACTGTAAACTACTGGGATCATCGCGTAACAATCCTGACCTAGTTTATAAATATCTAAGGCTAATTACAAAGATATGCAGCCCTCCAAATAAAAAATGAAATAAAAACAGGCTTGAAACCGTGTCATGATGAAAACGACACGTTGTAGGATGAATAACTCACATAGAATGAATACAATATGATGGGGGTAGAAGCCGCAAACGTGATAGTATCACCACTCACAGTGGCTTGAATGCTTGGTAGGGATGCGAATGACCATTGAGTCAGGGAATTTATCACGCTATCACTGGTGCTTGTATTATTGTACTGGTGGTAGAAGAGATCCGCCCATTGTGACACATCACTCGTTGTTATGGAGTAGGAAAAGTTGTATAGGTGCAAGTTAAGAACTTCTGCCACAATGGACTGATCACCGTTTATCAATGTGTAGATCAAGCCAGATGACATGGTCATCGAGACCAACTGCGTATTGACGGCAGTGAACGTTAACGGGGCTGTTGAAGAAGTTGTATAATTGCCAGTAAGATCAAGATTCATCATATTCATTGAAAGGCCAAGATAACCAGAAGTAAGGTTAAAAACAAACGGAAGCGCAGTGTCGCTAACAGGTATAGAACCGGTATTCTGGTCATAGACAGAACCGTCTGTAAAAGTAGCTACATCGCCATGTGAGAAGGAATTGCTTGATCCAAGTGAAATGGATCCAGTCGCATTCAATGTATCAGATAACCCAAGTTTCTGACCAGATACGGACCATCCTTTTGATATGTTCGTATTCCCTTCTATTACACTCACTGTGCCAGAAATGGAATTGGTGACGTAAACGTTTCCATTTGTAGAATCATATATCATGGAGTTGAAGCCTGCTCCAGGTCCGGCTCCAACTGCTAATGTATCAATAGGGCCCGTTGTGGAAGTATTTGAACCATCATAGATAGCGACCTGGTTCGTACAGTAATCGGCTACATACACGTAGCGGTTTGCTGGATCATAAACAATCCCAGTTGGGGTAGGGTACTGATATGATGTCATTTCATTAATTGGACCAGATGTCGGAGTAGTGCTGTCAAACATATATACGGTGTCGTACGAAGTTGTACTGGTAGGAATCAGCGGACCAGTACCTCCACCGCCTGAAACAGTATCAGCCGTGCTGTAAACTACCCCGGTGTAGGAATCGAATACCATGTTCCATGGAGATAAAGCCTGGGCAAAGAAACCACCTGAGTTTGATGTGTACCTGCCAACAAACTGATAAGTGACACCATTCAGGACCCATATCGAATAACCTCCTGCAACGTAAATAAGACCATTTGAAGGGTCATATGTTAGCGCAGAAGGTATTGTAGAAGAATGTTGGGCATAATTCAACGGTGGCTGGATTGTCTCAAAGTTGCTTGCATTGTATACAGCAACACCAACGCTGGCTCCCCCATTCTGGCAGAAGCTCACCAGTGCTGCACCAGTCTGTTGATCATAAGCAATGTCGTAAAAGGTGGCGGTGGAAGTAAGGGTATTTACTATCTGGCCCGTGGCAGTACTTACGGATATTAGCTCATTTGGATTACCATTCGTTGTTAGAAGTAGATCTTGTGTTGCTGAGTCGTAAGTTATGGCATATGGATGTTCATTGGATGGAAGATTAATAGTTGAGACCACGGTCTCGGACGAACCACTGATTGCATAAATCTGCGAGTAATAGTCTGCAACATAAATATAGCCGTTATTAGGATCAAATACGATGCCGATTGGCAAGTTGCCCGCGTGGATAGTATCTATAACCTTGTTTAGAGTGGATGTTGTCTTGCTTTGATGACCCTCGACCTGTATGTTCAGGGAGAGAGCATAGGACATAGAAAATGTCGGACTCGAGGATGAAGTTGTTATGCTGGTTGGGCTGTCAGGCGCGAAGAATGACCCTTTCACTCCCATGGGAATGCTTTCTGTGTACGTTGAGCCTAAACCAGACGAAAAAGAACTCAGGTGATTAGCTGCGCTAGATAGGGATAGTATAGAATCGGTCTGATAATTTGATAGATTATTATTGCTTGAATATGGTACGTATACCACTATGAATGAGGTAACTGTAACAACGACCATCGCAAAAACCAGGATATATCCAATGATTTCAGCTACTGCACCATCTCTCTTTCTTGACCTGTTTTTAAGCATTCTAGACCTCCAATAGTCCAATGTTGTATACTACGACAGAAACAAAAGCGAGAGAAATAGGGTGTAGTAATGATATAGATATGCTATCCCCGGCTTGGTTAAAAGTAATAGGAAGGCCGGAAAATGTCCAACTGCTTGGAGCCTGGCCGCTATTCCCTGAATAATGTGCGTAAAAATAGCTATTGATAAGTGATGCATACGGCGTATTGAGTGTTAGATTAAAGAACTCCATGAAAACAGCGGTGGTGACAGCAGCATACCTGTTACCATATACATCAGTTATGTAAAACTGGCTGCCTTTTGAAAACGTATAGTTCTGCTCACTTACAACCTGTAATTTCAGGCTGGTGGAAGAATAGGAACTCGCGCTTTCGTTAGTCTGGCCGGTCCCCAGGGTGAAAGAAGATGACACATCTGAAAAGTAAAGAGAACCACTCTGGTTTAGTACTGCAAACGGGACTGGTGAAAGGAGCCTGCTATTCCCAGAAGATGAGTTCTGGAATAGTGCCCCATCTTCAAGCATATAGCTTTCAGGAGTGATAAACCTGGTAGGTCCATAAGTGGAGATGGAACCTCCAAAATTAAAGTTCCCCTTGTCCAGTATACCGACTTTTCCGTTGTAGATGGTGAATCCACCGTCTATGACTGAAAGTTTGTTGAATCCGTAATCTGGGATGAAAATATACCCGTTTTCCTGGTCAAACGATGATGCAAGGGGAGTAGAACCAATCCAAATTGTGGAAAAATAGCTGTCAGTTACTGTGTCAAAGATTGTAATATTGCTGGAACCGGAATTATCAATGTATAGGAGGTTGTTTGCTGCATCGAAAACAGAGGCATATGAGTAAGGTCCTGCTAGAAGATATTTTGTAGAAGAGGGATTGAAAGATCCTGAGGCAGATTCTGTGTAAATATATACCTTGCCTGCAGACTGGTCAGAGGTTGCATACATCGCTCCTGTATACGTGTTGAAGGTTAAAGTTAACTTGTAAGAAGCTGACGGACCAGAAAGTGACTGTCCTATGTAACCTGCGGATAAATCGTAGATGTAATAAGATCCTGAACTGGATGCTACAAGACCATACGTACTATTTGAAACATTATAGGAGTCAAACGCTACAGAACCTGCATTTCCACTATATGTCGAAGGACTGTAAGTAAGACCGGTTTTTGATATATTTATAAACTGGGCTCCAAATGCAGTCTGTATTGATCCGTATGCCGCGTTATCATGAGAATCAAAGGCAATATCCACTGGAGTTCCGCTCACTGGAATGGTTGAAATCAGCTTAGTTCCACTTATCACGGCGATCGCCGAGGCTTGTGACTCCGCTACATAAACAGTTCCATTGAATGGATCATAAGTTAGGTTGGTTGGGAAAGTACCGTCACCCAAACTGACCGCACCTATCAGTGCACATGTATCAGGATCTATGACTGAAACATAGCCGGACGAGTAATCTGTGACATAGAGGTAATTGTTGAATGAATCATAAAGAGAAGCAAATGGGCCGTTGAAGAAGTTAGTCAGGATAGTATTGTAAGAGCTTATTGTACCCAGAGATGTAACGGAAAACCTTGAAATTGTGTTGGTAAGGTTGCTTGTTGTCAGATAATATGATTGTCCGCTGGTTGACTGTGCGAAGACAATCTGGCTAGCATCGCCCGTATATGTGTTTGAAGTTTCGACCTGATTGGTCAAGCTGCTTTCTGTAAAATTGTAGAGCAGGGCAGTCTCAGATCCACCTAATTTACTGTAAGCTCCCACGGTGGTTGCAAAAGTTTTTGAGAATGTATCATAAGATATATACTGTGGATTAAGAATATAGCCCGCTGGTGAGTAAAACTGGGTAGCAGCAACGATGTTATTGCTCGAGGATAGCGAATTGCCAGCTATTCCTGCAACTCCCGGCCCTGGATATGAAAGAAGGCTTGAAAGCAATGTCGAACCGGTCTGATTTGTTATATTAAAAGCAAATAAGAGCAAGTTATTTGATGGGAGGGCGAAAGCGGATGTTAACGTAACCTCTGGCTTACCCGCTAATATTATTAAGGCAGAACTGGAATAAAAGCCGGAGAAATTAATCGTGTCTGTTGTGTATGAAAGCGTAGAAGGATTGAAGACCATGAATTCAGGATTGTCGACATTTCGATTTGATGGAGAACTAAATGTTGCAATCAAGGCATTCTCGGATCCTGAACTATAGGCACAAAGATCAGTGATCGTGGTAGAAGTCGATAATGAAATATTCTCCAGGAGTCCAAGGGATCCCCCAGAATACTCCTGTATATATGAACCGACAACTGATGTGCCAGACAGGGTATGGAATGCAATATAGACATTTCCGTTTGTTGTATCTACGGTAAATGCAGTTATATCTGCACTCAATTTAGACGTAAATGGAATCTCTATTGATTTAGTAAGGCTTAATGATGAAGCAGAATATTCATTTATGGTAATGTATGAAAATTTTGTTGCGTTCAGGGCCTTCTGATCTGCAACATAGAGACTATTGCTTCCTAAATTAAGATCCATGAACTTTGGTCCGTATCCACCATAGGTGTATGATAGAACAGTATTGTGAGTAAGATCTATTGTAGCGATGACGTTGGAGCCATAACCAGATACGAATATGTGCGAGTTAAGTGGATCGTATGCAACCGCGCTGGGAGATACAAGAGTCTCCGTTGGAAACGTCTGAAGCAGCTTGTTAAGGATAGCTGAAGTTGGATGATTTGATGTGTAAGCAAAGGAAAGACCAACTCCATAATTGATAGAGCCACTTATTCCTGTAGTAGAATATGTCAGAGAAGTAGTTCTTGCAGGGGCAAGTATGCCACCCTGTATTCCCAAAGGTACATTCTGGCTTATGATAGAACCAGTTGATAAAGATGGGCTCGCTATGGTAGAAGCAAGATCAGAGAGTGAACTGATGGTCGCCTGTTGGTAATTCGTCTCAGAGGCAGTCTGTGTAGCAGGAATGTAATATGCAGATACCGTCGTGAATATTGAAATAAAAATTGCGAAGACCAATACTGTACCAATGACTTCAGAAACCGCACTATCTCCCTTTCCACTTACAGACTTCATTTTTCACCTAAATATCCAGCAGAGCGTAAGCCGCATAATTTGTATTTATTGAATTCAGCAAAGTATAGGAAGTAGATAAGGCAATCGAAAAGACATTTTCGTTCGAGGTAACCAAGAAAGCACCAGATCCTATATACCAATGCCCGCTGACTGAAACAATCTGGCCGTTGCCATACATTGAGTACATGGTATAGTTGAATGCGGGAGCCAGAATACCTGTTACCACATAAGAAAAGCTAGTCAAATTTATGCTTCCCACCTCCGCGGTATAAGGGATGGAATCATGATAAAGCAAACTCAACTCTTCGCCCTTGTAAAATGAGAATGTCGTTGAATTTACATTAGAAAGCCTGATTAATGAAGAACCGTCAACAGATGTTGATATGTTGGATCCAATTATACTTACTGCTGATACAGAAAGATTCATCCCAAATGAAGTAGACGTAACATTAATGGGTATAATATTGCCAAGCAGTTTCTGCGTACCGTCCGTTAATATAGTAGAACCGTCTGCAAGGTATAGGCTTGTCCCATGTGAGGTGGCACCGACCTTTGAATTAAAATTACCATAGACTTGCAAACTAGAACGTTGAACTATTACATTGAGATTAGTTGCATTAGAAACTTTCTGAGTCGTACTAACGGTTGGCATTACTCCATTTGCAGGCAACGTGATTGCCCTTAGGAGGTAGAAATACGCGGGGCTATTTGAGCCAGACCAGACAGCTATACCCGCATATTGACTATTTGAGGCGGTTATAGTAGTGCTCGTAGCAGAAGTCTGAGCCAGAATAGCGCTTCCTACTCCAAGTGGACCTTTGGAGACGTTCACCGAAAGCTTGCTCCCATTCAACTCACTTGTAACAAAGCACCAGGATGTGCTCCTGCTTCCAGAGCCGGAAAGATATGTGTTGGAATTGCCCTGCTCATAACTGATCTGTGCTTGTTGACCAGCCCATCCGTCGCCCATAATATAATTTATGTTTGAAGTGTCAGAAGAACCCCTTGCAGCCATCATTGCATTTTCATTGCCGTCCAAATAGACCCATGACTGAAGAATTAGATCACCACCTAATTCATTGGATATCCACGCTACAGATTCACTCGGGCCTGTGCTAGTTGTAGGACCCGACAGGGAAATAGCTGAAACAGAGGACCCAAATGGTCCGTTCTGCTGGCTTGATGTGAGAGATCCTGCGTTCACAGTTGAAAACTGTGAAACAGAATTACCCGAATCATAGAATGGGAAAACAAATGAACCATCATCATATATTCCAGAAGAGTATTGTGGTGATTCCCCTGTTCTGAAATTATTGAACATGTTAAGTTGCTGCGGTAAAATCAGCATGTTAATAGTAACACTAGAATCCGCGGGCATGCCAGCCATTGAAAGCCAATACTCAGTCTGGGTAGATGTGTTGGAATTTCCCGTTTCAAGCCAGGAGGGAATAATCGTGCCATTTGTGTAAGTAAAGATGATATTTTGGAGATTTGCGGCTTCTTTCGCTTGGTATTGAGCATTATTTATCACAAGTCTCTGCTGATAAATGTTAGGTTCAGAAGAAGATTGCTTGTTAGTGATTGTAATGGGAACAGACGTTAGATTTTTAATGGCAACATTCCCTAATGTTGCAGTGGGATAACTTGATCCAACGGGGAAGAGAGGATGATAGTAAGATACAGAGGTATTCGTCCACAAAGCGGTATAAGCATTCTTGTTGTATTGAAAATAATTCATTTCGAACGAATACGTGCCAGGTATTGTAACATTTCCACTCAATTCACGGAACCCAGAATGACGAATAAAACTACTGAAAATATTTTGATAATTTGTAACACTTAGCCAAGACTCACCTAAAGATGATGACGACGTATAATTTGAATATCCTGCGCTCATTCCATCATCCACTCCTCCATAGACGGTAGAGGAAGAATTAAACTCTGCAAAGCCAATCATCTTAAGCAACCAAGAATCACCGGTATTTGAAACGGGTGGATTAGGATAGGAGGTGCCTCCCGAATAACCTGATTGATTATTTAAGATAACATTTGGCTCAGTTATCGTTTTAACATCTTGTGTGCTGCCTATGCTCTTTGTCAAAAATGGGTTTGTGCATGATAAGTAGTAATAAAAAAAGTTATAATTAATTTGAACATTATTGTTTATTGAAGCTTTATAAAGACTTTGCTGGAGTGTGTTACCATCTATATTGTTGTAGCAGAAATATATCTGATATATCAATCCATTCCCAAATACGGAACTCATGTCATTATACTGGCCAAAGACCGGGGAAAGTTGCGAAGCTTCTCCCGTCTGGTAAGGATTCATTATATTAATCGAAGTAGGAAGAAAAACCATGTCAACTACAACCGGTGAATTTGCAGCTAGCGGCCCAAGCTTGAGCCAGTATGTAGTTGATGTTGAACTGTTAGTGTTATTATTCTCCAGCCAAGAAGGAACGACAGTGCCATTGGTATATGTGAAGAAAATGTTACTAAGATTTCCGGATTCTATTCCTTTATACGTTGCACTATCTATAGCCAGCCTTTCATCAAACGCTGTCGTTTGCTGTACAGAGGATGTTATAGTGATAGGCAGAATAGCGACCTGATTGGGCTGGAGTATTGAAGAAAGAGTGGAATTCACAAGGTTGACCGTATAGGTGTAATTTAGATAGGCTTGAAAAAGTGAGCTGTTGTTACTGTAACTCAGTGTTCCTTGTGTTGGTGCCGAAAATGGAGGTACTCCACCATAACCAAGTGGTATATTTCCAGATATTATGCTTCCAGGATAGGGAGGAGATGTAACTTTCTGCGAAAGAGACAGGAAACCGTTCTGCTCAGAAACAAGGGAAGCCGTCTCATTAGAATAAACTGTAGAAGGAACGTAATATAGTATGTAGGCCGAGAGAGCAGCGAACAATATTACAGTCAGTAAGAGAGCCCCTATAACCACTCCAACCGCTTTATCCTGTCCTTTCCGAGTTGTAGCCACTTTCACTTTATGAGTATAGAATACCGTAATTTAAATATAATGGGTCTCTTTTAAATCTACAAGCTTCAAATTTCGTTTTAAAATAAAAGTCTGCAATATTAAAACAGACGAACATCACCTCATGGATCGGAATCAAGGCACCTAAACATAATAATATAGCAAAGTCTTCATGGTAGCTGTGGAAATATCGCCCATTGATTACAGATATGGACGGATGGAAGTTAAGTCAATTTTTTCCCAGGAAAACAGGCTTAAGATGATGCTCCTGGTTGAACATGCGGTTCTGGAAGCAAGGGCTGAGTTCAACCTGGTGCCGAAGAATATTCCTGACAACCTCAAGCAATTGATTGCTTCATCTGCATCTATGATCGAAGAGATCAACAAGGAGGAGATGAAAACAAGGCACGACGTAATGGCAATCATAAACGTTGTGAACCGGCACAGCAGGGGCCTGGGTGAATACCTCCATGCAGGAATGACCTCCAACGATGTTAATGACACTGCTACCGCACTGCAACTGAAAGCGTTCATCATGCTTTACTTGGAAAGCATTAATCATCTACTACTTTCCCTTTCGAAAATTGTCAAGGATCATGCCTTGTCGGTGATGATGGGCAGAACACACGGGCAGCATGCAAGCCCGGTTACACTTGGACTTAAGATGGCTGTTTTTCTGGGCGAAATGGACAGACATGCAGAAAGGCTCATGCAGGTTTACCCCAGAATTCTTGTGGGTAAGATTCGGGGACCAGTAGGCACAGGGGCAGGACTGGGACCCAGGGCACTTGATATTGAACAGCAGTCCCTCAATATCCTTGGGCTAAAGGTAGAAGAGAACTCCACTCAGGTAATAGGCCGTGATAGGTATATTGAATTCCTTTCCTTGCTTGTAAATATTAGCGCAACAATCGAAAGGCTTGCTACCGAAATCAGGAACCTGCAGCGACCAGAAATAGCAGAAATAGGTGAAGGGTTTGACAGGAAGAGCCAGGTCGGTTCGAGCGCCATGCCCTCTAAGATGAACCCGATCACTTCTGAGAATGTGTGCAGCCTCGCTAGGCTCATACGTGGCTTCCTGACACCGGAAATTGAAGGATCTATGTTATGGCATGAAAGGGACCTGACGAACAGCGCTCTTGAAAGATTTACTATTCCATACTCGTGCATTCTATCAGATTACATCGCTGTTGAGCTGGCTGATGTCCTCAAGAACCTTTGGATCGATAAAGAAAGGATGTTGGAGAATGCACTCAACGACCCCAAGAGCATGTCTGAATCCATCGTATACACCCTGACGCAGAAAGGCACTTCTCGCAGCGAAGCACATGAAATGATCCGAAAGGCCACCATGAACTCCTTGACGAACGAAGACTTTATCAAAAATGTTTTGGAGACTGCAGGAAGTATTATTACACGTACCGAACTCGAAAATGCAATAAACCCAAGGAATTTCATTGGCGCAAGTAAAGAAATTTGCAAGAGAACACTGAAGCGGAATTCCAGAACAATGAGAGACCTTGATAGGGTGAGAGAGGTTCTTGTCTCATGAGTGTTCTTGAACCCGGCATGAACCTGAAGGCATCCATACTTCAGATACTTGCGGCCAGGGATTGTACCATATCTGGAATACATAATGCTCTGCGGGAACAGGGGATCGAGGTGCATCGCCTTATACTGACCGGTTACCTCAGGGCTATGAAAGATCTCGAGATCCTCGAGGAACAGGAAGTGAAGCCTTCCAAGCTATACTCGCTGAGCAAAAAAACAACATCCGATATCTACAATATAGTAGGAAAGGTGGCATCCTCAGTAGACGAGGACAAGGCTCCCGAGATCGCGCTCGGCATTCTCAGCACACTGTTTAACAGGCCCATATTCCTGCGCGAGATCGAGCGTTGTGGCCTTATTTCACCCAGAAAGTACCAGAAGGTTGTTCCACCTGAGAGGATAAAGTACATCGAAAAGCTTGGAGCCGCCGGTGTTGCGGTTCCACCGAACAGCATAATGATAGAACCGGATAGCACATTCAAGATCCCAGACGATATAATGGTGCGCATTCTTTTCGAGGCATTCAACCTCAAGCGTTACTCAAGGGAGTCCAACAGATCCCCTCAGCAAACCCTATGAACCTTTGAGCATAGAAATTGCGATTGGAGCTAGGAAAGGGTTAAATCAGTATTTTAAATGCACCAAAGTTGAAAAGACTAGGTGGCGGTTCAGCTTATACCGGCAAACTTCCGGAAGGTTGCATCCTTTGTGCAAAAGGGGGCAAGATGGTCCTTTTTGTTTCGGGTATCTGCGATGCAAAGTGCTTCTACTGTCCCATCTCATCGGAGAAGAAGATGCTTGATGTCATGTTTGCCGACGAGATGCCGATAAGGGACATGAGGGACGCCATCCTTGAAGCGAACATGATCAACGCAACCGGCACCGGTATCACTGGCGGCGATCCTCTAAAATTCTTTGAAAGGACATCAGACTATATCCGGATGCTCAAAACAGAATTCGGGCCGCGTCATCACATCCATCTTTACACTATAAGCGGCTCAAAGGAGGCCATAGACTCAGTTGCAGCGGCCGGACTTGACGAAATCCGCTTCCATCCACCTGAGGAAATATGGAAGCACATGGATCGTTCCATTTTCAAGCAACGCATTAAATGGTCAAGAGATAACGGCCTTTCCGTTGGCATAGAGGTTCCGTCCCTTCCTGGCAGGGAAGAGGACATGAAATCACTGATAGAGTTCAGCGAGCGCATGGATCTTGATTTCATAAACCTGAACGAACTGGAATTCTCCGAAACGAATTTCCGAAACCTTCTCGGCAGGAACTACACGATAAAGAATGATTACGAATCCGGAGCCAAAGGAAGCAGGGAGCTTGCCCTGAAAATGGTAAGGCAGTTTCCCAATCATACGGTGCATTACTGCTCGGCAGCTTTCAAGGACGGCGTCCAGTTGAAGAACAGGTTGAAACGCCGCGCTTCCAACATTGCAAGGAGGATCGATATTGTGACTAAGGATGGCACCATACTGAAAGGCATAGTTGACAACAAGGACCTGCAGGCAGTGGTAGAAAACTTGAAATCCGTTGGCGTTCCTGATGAAATGTTTTTCGTAAACGACAAGAAAAAGAGGGTCGAGATCCCCACATGGATTATACCAGAACTGAAGAAGCTTCTAGACTACAGTTTCTATGAAGTTGAGGAATATCCGACATGGGATGCAATAGAAGTAGAGCGCCTCAAGCTATGATCTTTCAAAAGAGCATTTGAGGTCCAGGTATCCGCTGCTTCCACACCAGACATTTCTTGCAGAGATTACCTGAATCCTTCCATGACCGTGCATTCCTGTAACAAAGGATTCATATTCTCCGCCTTCACCAAGAGGGTTCACCTTATACTTTTCCTCCACCTTTGAAATATCGGAAATAAAATCTTTATTAATGCTTCTTCCGAGATATGTTTCCTCAAGCCCTTCTGCCGAAACAGATACTATGATAGCCTCGATTTTTCGAAGCAAAAGTTCCTCAAGGACAAGGTATGGATTGAGGCGCCACAAAGGCGAGAAGGATAACATCCCTTCCAGAGTGCAAAGGTGCTCGATCCTGGAGTGCTGGTAATCGGACGCGGTTGCCCCAGACACAACTGCCTCTATCCCTTCGCTGTGCATGATTGTGAAATATGTATCAAACTCGCTTTCGCCAATTTCATGAACCTTAAGGCCAAGGAGCCTTGCGGTCAGAGCTGCGTTTCCGATATTTGGTACATGGAACATCGGGCTGTCTTTTTCCGGCCTTACGATGAGGGCATATTCAATGTCCATACCGCTCTCCATTGCTATAACTGCCGAGAGAAAGGAATCCTTGCCGCCTGATAAAAGTGATACAGCTTTCACAGATGGTTATGTCAAACTTTTATATTTTTATGTCATTACTGCTTGATAATCATGGTAGAACTGAACTCAAAAGCACCTGACTTTAAACTGATAGACTCGAACCTCAAGCACAAGACACTTGCCGACTATAAAGGAAACAAGACAGTACTCCTGTTTTTCCCCGGTGCTTTCACCGGTGTATGCACAAAGGAAATGTGCACCTTCAGGGATTCGATGTCAAAATTCAATAATTTAAAGGCAAAAGTTGTCGGCATAAGCGTTGATCAGCCCTTCTCGCTTGCACAGTTCGCAAAAGAGAACAACCTAAACTTTGACCTGTTGAGTGATGCAACAAGGGAAGTGTCAAAGAAGTATGATTCGCTGCATCATGATTTTGTTAACGTTCCTGGACTGACGGCTTCAAAGAGATCTGTCTTCATCCTTGATCAGAACGGTGTTGTCAAGTATAAATGGATATCTGATAACCCTGGCGTTGAACCTAACTATTCAGAAATAGAAAAAGAACTTGCAAAGTTCTGATCTCACATGAACAAGGAAATGGCCAGGCGCCTCATAGCAATCGCAATCTCTGGTAGACGTGGAGCCGATTCCCTGACGAAAGCCGAGATGGTGAAGGAGATTGCATTCAAGCGCCACCTTCTTTCCACGGAGGAAGTCGAAAGGCTCTGCGACGAAAGCGTGAAGGAAGGTCTTTTAGCGGAAAGAGAAGGTCGCTTAGTGCCAAACTTTACAGTTTCCGGAATTTCGGTACCACTTGATTTTTCCGTCTCCGTGCAGGAACTATTCTCTGCCGATATGGACAGGCCCTTATCCGACAGGCTACTTGACTATGCAGCCTCTACTGGAAAAGTGTCAAAGAAGGAAGCCATCAAGATGGCGGGCGATTTCCTGCATGGAATGAGCTACATGGATTTCGAGACTGCCCTTCTTGCTGTCCTGACGGATGCAGGAATAGATGTATCAGAATTCGTAAAAGAAATTATTTAGAGAGAATCTTGGACATCCTTCCGGCAATCTGCATTGCCTCATCCACATTTTCCATTTCCATTGCTAAATCAGAAGCAAGATCATAGACGGCGGATACGTCTTCAAGGAAGCTCTTCCTGTCCTTCTTTGCCTTAATGGTCAAAGCAAACTTCTCAGCTTCATCTATCAGCTTCATTGCATCCTCAAGCACCTTGGAGGGATCCAATTCCTCCCTCTTCATTGTAAGCAGGCCGACTGACGCTTCAAAATACGTACCCATGTTGCCATTCTTCTTTGCAAGCTCAGCTGCCTGCGAGTAAATATCGACAGCCTCCTTCCTTCTCCTTTTTTGGCCAGAAAGAAGATCTGCCTTTGTGGTTAGCAACTCAACGTAGGCTTCATTGTCTTTGAGTTCCTCTGCTATCTTTATTGCAGAATCCAGGCGCTTCTCGGCCTCAGCTGACTTGTTGCAGTCCATTTCAACGAACGCTGAGTACAGGAGATCATTCATCATTGCCTCTTTTGAGTTGTTTTTCTTATGAATCTCGAAAGCCTTGTCCGAGTATGGAAGAGAATTTTCGTCAGTTTTTGGGTTCATCCCATAATATGCCTGCGAAATGGCTGTATAGAGATCGGCTGCTTCATCTGTGCTCTTACCCTCAAACTCCGGTTCAAGCTTTGAAAGCTCTCTCAGGGCATCAAGATTCTTGCCCTTATCAAGCAGGGCGAGTCCAGCTTCCATTGCTTCTTTTATGTCGGTCA
Source organism: Thermoplasmata archaeon (assembly GCA_021800105.1). Taxonomy (GTDB): domain Archaea; phylum Thermoplasmatota; class Thermoplasmata; order Thermoplasmatales; family Thermoplasmataceae; genus UBA582. Next base: position 2,347 of record JAJYZI010000011.1, on the reverse strand, counting down.
TCTGGCCGGCGATCATCGTTGGAAGCTATTTATTATTTTTTTCCATTGATGCAAGGATACGCTTTGCATTGGACGGCGATATGTCGCCTGATTTGACCATCTCTTCGACTACGCTTTCAACGAGGCTGTCCGGGGAGCCAGCGCTTATTGCTATATTACGTGCATGAAGTTTCATGTGCCCTTTCTGTATACCCTCGTTTGCAAGCGCCCTTATGGCGGAGAAGTTCTGCGCCAGGCCCACCGCAGCAAGCACATATCCGAACTCGCCAGCGCTCTTCACGTCAAGAATCTTCTTTGCCACTGTTGCTTTCGGTGATACGCTTGTCGATCCGCCGAGAATGCCGACTGCCAATGGAAGTTCAATGCTTCCGACAAGATCGCCATTGCTGTTCATTGAGTACTTGGTCAGTGAATGATAGCCGCCGATGGAGGCGAAAGCATGCGCTCCAGCTTCAACAGCACGCCAGTCATTCATGGTAGCAAGGAGAACTGCATCCACTCCATTCATAATGCCCTTATTGTGGGTTGCTGCCCTGTACATGTCAAGCTCTGCAAACCTGTAAGCCTCGAGTATCCTGTCGACCCCGTTCTCGCCGCCTATAGCTTCCTTCTTGAAAACAGCTGATGCGTATGATCTCCTGTGGATACTCAGATTGCTCAGTATCCTCAGATTGATCCGCCCTCCTGTTATTTCCTGCAGCATGGGAGATATATGCTCGCACATTGTGTTGACGATATTCGCGCCCATTGCATCCATGACATCCACAAGGAGATGCACGATTAGCATGCGGTTCTCGGATCCAATTATCCTGCACTCCAGATCCTTCGCACCTGCCCCGTTATCTCTCAGCGTCTTGCTCTTCTCATTTGCTGTTCTCAGGATGATGTCCCTGTTGCGCATAATCCTGATGACAGCATCTTCAGGAGAATCGAGATCCAGGATCTGTATCTGTCCAATCATTATTGGATTGGTGGAGTAGCCGGTGAATCCTCCGGAAAGTCTTGCCACTTTTGCTCCATTTGAACATGCTGCCACCACCGACGCTTCCTCGATTGCCATCGGTATCATGTAATCCTTGCCGTTTATGAGGAAATAAGTCGCAACTCCTAATGGGATCTCTGCAACGCCTATGACATTTTCAATAAGCCTGTCAACCTTGTCAAGTGAGATTGCTCCCGAGGATGATATATGCTTTATTTCTTCCTCTGAAAGACCTAGGAGGTCCCTGAGAAGCGATAAGCGGTCAGCAGTGCTGAGCTTATGAAATCCCGATATAGCGGAATTATTCTTCACATCTCCCTATTTGATAAGCATATTTAATTCTCACTTGGCAGTATCAGCATGTTGCGAGATGATCTTTATAGGTATGGAATATGTCAGTGAAAATAGTGACGTCCTCTCAGCACTAAAGGTTGTGGGATTTCTCGCTCATAAATATTAATTACCTCCCAGTGATATGTTTTTTTCTGATGATTAAAAATCGGAGTATCGCGTCCATAGACGACATTTCTGAGGACGAGATGATTGAAATTTTCGACCTGACCGAGAGAATGCTTTCTGCGCTTGAATCCCAGAAGAGACTGACTTCTATGTCTGGTAAAATAATGGCTACGCTCTTCTTTGAGCCCAGCACTAGAACGCGTCTGTCATTCGAGAGTGCGATGAACCGCCTTGGCGGTGGTGTGATAGGATTTTCTGATGTCAAGTCCTCATCCGTCTCAAAAGGAGAGACCCTTGCAGACACGGTGAGGATGGCAGAATCGTACTCGGACATTATAGTGATACGACATCCCCTGGAGGGAGCCGCCAGACTTGCATCCAAGTTTACTGCCAGACCCATTGTGAATGCAGGCGATGGATCTGGCCAGCATCCGACCCAGACCCTTCTCGACCTGTTCACAATAAAGAAGGAGATAGGGCGGCTTGACGACCTCGATATAACGCTTGTCGGGGACCTAAAGTATGGGAGAACGGTCCATTCTCTCCTTCTTGCACTGGCAAGGCTTGATGCAACAGTGCACCTGGTCTCCCCTCCAAGCCTCAGGATTCCGCATCATGTAATATCGGCTGTCAAGGATAAGATAGACATTACGGAGTTTGACGATCTTTCCAAGGTCATACGGAATACGGATGTCCTTTATGTTACAAGGATACAGAAGGAGAGGTTTCCAGACACGGAGGAGTACCAGAAGCTCATAGGTTCTTATTCAATTGATAATGCAACAGTTTCAACAATGAAGAAGGATTCTATAATAATGCATCCACTCCCGAGGGTGGACGAGATTAAACCTGAGGTCGATACCCTTCCTCAGGCGAAATATTTCAGACAGGCATTCTATGGGGTCC
>JAJYZI010000052.1 GCA_021800105.1 Thermoplasmata archaeon | reverse complement strand
TACAGGATATCCTCGAGCAGGGTAGTCAAATCGTACTCTCCTCATCACTGGCATGTCGTTACAGAGGTCGTGATTTCCTGAACGCCTTTTATCATCGCTTATAAAGTGTAATAAGCGCTGGAATACAGTGGTACTCCTGAATGTTTGTCAGATTTGATAGATGGAAATCCCTTTATATGCATTTCAACGATACTACTTCATGGATGCCGTAGTCCAGAATATCTATGACTATTCCAGCGATATTAGCAGGACACTAAACGGTGCAGTAAAAGAGGAACTGAAGAAAAGACTTGCTGATTCTCTTTTAGTGGCTTATGGTGCTAAAGACGCAGAACCCATTCACGCTGAAAGAAGCGGCCTCCTGCCTTCGACTGGAAGGCATAATTCAACCGTATATTTCACAGATCACAAAGCGGAAAGCTCCATCGCCGCGATGCTCAATGGTTCAATGACGCGATACCTGGACTTCAATGACACTTATCTTTCAAAAGAAGCACTTCATCCGTCAGATAATTTTCCACCTTTGATAGCGCTTGCTGAATCACTTGGCAAAAAAGGTCAAGACCTGCTGGAAGCTGCTGCGCTTTCATATTCAGTGATCTGTGGTCTATCTGATGCCGTTTCGATACGAGACAGGGGATGGGATCATGTTACTTATATTTCCATATCGACGGCAGCAGGATTGGCTTATCTCGGTGACCTTGATTCAAAGAAGTTCGAGAACTGCATAAGCCTGGGACTGAATAACAACATCAGCCTAAGGCAGACCAGAGCGGGTGAGCTGAGCATGTGGAAAGGGTTGACTGCCTCAAATGCATCACGAAACTCAATCTTCGCTTACTTCCTTGCAGAAAGCGGTGTTACAGGGCCATCCGATGTTTTCACGGGTGAGATGGGATTCTTCAAGCAGGTGTCGGGCAAATTTAACTTGCATCTCGATGTGAACAGGATCCTAAAGACAATGATCAAGAATTATCCTGTTGAGTATCATGCTATGAGTGCGGTTGAGTCGTGTGAATCACTTCACAAGTCTCTAAGCGGTGATATTAAGAGCATAGATGTTGAGACATTCTCTGTTGCGGATAAGATAATAATAAAGGATCCAGAGAAGAAGAGGCCGAAAACAAAGGAAACAGCAGATCACAGCATGCCTTATCTTGTTGCATATACCATCCTCCTTGGTCGTCCGGGACCGGCATCTTACGCAACCAAATTCCTGAATGACAGGAACATCCTTTCGCTGATAGACAAAACCAAATTCACGGTCACCGAAAGATTTGACCAACTCTATCCAGAGCACCTCCCCTTCAGAATTGAAATCAAGACATCAACAGGTGAATTTGATAGTGAGATTATAGATCCGAAGGGTCACCACCGTAATCCGTTTACTTGGGATGATATTATACAGAAGGGTCGAAGCATGATGTCCGAGGCGAGTGCCAGGGAGATAGTAACTGCAGTTAAGACGATAGAGAACCGGGACATATTAGAGATCATGGAGATCCTCGCAGATGTCCATCCTTAGAGACAACATTAACCTCGGGCCAGGGGAGATCAGGAGGCAGATCAAATCTGGTTTTGTAGTTGCCGCAGGCGTCTTCAACGCAATATCTGCAATTCAGGCAGAAAGGGCAGGATTCAGGACGCTTTACCTATCAGGATCAGGAGTTGCGGCATGCATGGGTCTTCCGGACCTGTCTTTTACGACGATGACGGAAGTCGTGAACGAGGTAGGCAGGATAACCGATGTGACGAAGAGTCCATTGATCGTTGATGTTGATACCGGTTTTGGTGAGCCCATTAATGTGACAAGAACCGTTCGGCAAGTGGAAAAAGCTGGCGGGTCCGCAATTCATCTGGAGGACCAGGTGCTGCCAAAGAAGTGTGGCCATCTCTCCGGCAAGAAGATAGTTGAAGATGAAGAGATGGTGCACAAGATAAGAGCCGCTGTTTCTGCAAGGAAAAATCATGATTTTCTGATAATCGCGAGAACTGATGCTCGTTCCGTTCTTGGCGTCGATGAGGCAATCCGGAGATCCAACCTTTACCTGGATAGCGGCGCAGACATGATATTTACAGAGGCGCTTGAATCGGAAGGCGAATTCAGGAAATTTGCCAGGGAGGTAAGAGGAGATCTGCTAGCAAACATGACTGAGTTCGGCAAGAGCCCGCTTCTTACGTCTCAGCGCCTAAAAGAAATTGGCTATAAGGCGGTTATTTTCCCGCTTACCGCATTCCGGACATCCTTAAAGGCGACTCAGAATGCGTACGATAAATTATATTCGCAGGGAACACAGACCGATATGCTGAATTCCATGATGAGCAGAAACGAGTTTTATGAAGTAATAGGCTATCATGAATACGAAAAGGAAGATAACGAACTGGCAAGTGATGGAAATGAGTGAAATAGAGGTACCAAGAGGGCTCGCAGGCGTTATTGTCGATACCACAGCCATAGCCACTACAGATCAGAGTGGAAATCTTGTATATCGGGGTTATCGGGCAGTCGATCTTGCAAGAAAGTATTCGTTCGGTGAGGTTGCTTATCTAATACTTTACGGAGAATTACCGTCAAAATCACGGTATTCTGAATTTGAGGAAAAGGTTCTTTCCTTATCGCATCTTGAAGATAAATATGTGAAGCTCATTCAACTCTTGAAGGAAAAGAACGTGCTTTCCTCCATGAGGACTGTGACTTCCGCGCTTCAGATCGAGAGTAGCGACAAAATGGAACAGCTGCTTCAGATCGCAGCAAAATTCCCCGAGATTGCTTCACATTCTTACAGAATATACAGGAATCTTGATCTTATCCATTCAAGTGAAAAAGATATTTCCAGAAGGATATACCAGCTTTCAACAGGCAAGGGCGATCCAGAAAGAGCAAAATTCCTTGAAAAAATACTTATTATGTACATGGAACATGAGTTCAATGCGTCAACATTTGCACTCCGGGTGGCTGCCTCGACCGGCACAGATCCTGCGTCTGCAATAAACGCCGCACTTTCGACACTTAAAGGTCCCTTGCATGGAGGAGCAAACTCCGAGATCTTATCCTATCTATTAAAGTTCAAGAACGAAGAAGAAGGGATAGAATTTGTCAGGAACAGACTCGAAAACAAGCAGCTGGTAATGGGTTTCGGGCACAGGGTGTACAAGACTAAGGATCCTAGGGCACAGTTTATCAAGGAAGAATTGAGAAAACTTATAGGTGATACAAAAAGATTCCAGATCGCGGATGCAATCGAAACTTACATGTGGGAGCAGAAGACCCTGCCCGCAAACCTGGACTTTTACGGGGCATTCTACCTGAATGAGGTAGGAATTGACGAACCACTCTATACCCCGCTGTTCGCAGTAGCCAGGGTCTTCGGCTGGGTTGCACATTACATGGAGCAGAACGCAAACAACAAACTAATCAGGCCTCTTTCCAGGTATATAGGTAATACCGGCAGGGAGATCTGATCCAGAGCATTAGTTAAGAAGGAGGGAAATAACTTTCTGAGCGAAACCTTATTCAATGCTTACCGAGAATAGTTAGACTGATCCTCTCTGCTTTCCTGTTGTAAGCTGCAAAATCCGTTAACCTAAACGGATGACCCGTTATGATATGTATATCTCCAGTATTGGAAAACATCTGAACATCCGCATCCGACGGATTGACATTTCCTGACGGGTGAGAATGAACAGATCCAACTATCTGGAAATCAATTGGCTTATTCCATAGCTGAAAAATAGTGTGAGTTCTTCCCTGTATTGTCCCGGGTAACATTGCAATCTCATAAATGATGTGGTTTTCAGCCCTGAGAAATGCGCCAAATTCATTCGGCATAGTTGACTTTGACGCCTCCATGATCATCAGGAGTGTTCTTGATCTAATTGACCACGTTTTTAACAAGTTTCTCATGCACCCTATCGAAAAACGATCTCTTGAAAAGAATAAATTCAGCATAATTCTCTGATGTCTTGATCACTATCTCGTCAGTGCTCTTCATCCTGTATTCTACCTGTCCGTCAAGAATTACGATGCAATCCTGATTCTTGTCCAGTACTCTTATGTTGATATCTGTTCCCATCGGCAGAACAATCGGCCTCGATCTGGAGGCAAACGGTGCAATGTATGAAACAACAACCGCATTCAGCGATGGCATCAGGATCGGTCCGCCTGCACTGAATGAATATGAGGTTGAACCGACTGGAGTTGCAACAATCACAGCGTCAGCCGCTACACGATCAATAAAACTATCCGGAGTTGAGATAAGGAACTTGCGTATCTTAGCTATCTTGCTGGAATGGACAATCACTTCATTGGTGCAGTCTTCAAGGCGCTGCCCGTTCAGGAAAACACTGAGCTTCCTGGATCTCTCAATCCTGTAGTTTCCGCGGGCAAGTTCGTAAATGCTTGCTTCGATCTCGCCAATCTCAACCTCGGAAAGAAAGCCAAGTCCGCCCATGTTTATACCAAGTATGGGGCAGTTTGTGTGCTGAAGGGCCCATAAAACTGTGCCATCGCCCCCAACAGAAATGATCAGATCGGCATCCATGTTCTCGATATCTTTGCTCTTTACAGGGAGGTACTTGCCAACCTCGCGTTCGTACATTATTGTCCAGTTCTTGGGTACGATATCCACAATCCTCTCTACAATCCGTGAACATCTCTGGCAGTTCTTGCGGATAATAAAACCTACCCTGTTAATGACCAGTTTCGATCTGTCGGCGTCTTCAATTGGCAAGCACTAAACCTCCTTCTTTACAGAAGAACTCAACTTACTCTGAGTCTACAAGGCTTTCGAGCAATGTGTTGAGCCTCTGCGGAAGCCTTTTGAGAGCATAATCAAGGACTTCTAGTGCGGATAGGGATCCATCTGTCTCGAACTGGAAGATATAGCTAGAACTATCCTCTTCGATCTTGCATTCCTTGTTTTCAAAGAGCGGTGTAAGCGCACGGCATGGCACATCGTCTGTAAACGTTATCATTGAAGCCGATTCGCTGACCACGCTAGCCTGGCACTCTTGCTTAATCTTCTCATAATCTATTGATGATTTCTTTTGGACTATAAACTTCCTGCTGTATTTGTAGGAGACGCCGGTTGCGACCTGCCATTTGGCATGGCTTGCCGCAGTTCCGAGAACTGCTTCAGCACTTACGAGTATAGCCTGCTTTGGCCCAAGCTTAACGATTGGGATTTCCAGGTCAGTTGGCTTTGAAACGGTACCCCCCACTGCAATGAGATCTCCTGAATAGAGTGTTGCTGGTCCAAGCTTGTTGATAGAGAATGTTGCTGTGCATAGTGAACAACCTTTCCCACCGCAAGTACAGCTATCTCTGAAATTCATCTTCAGGTCGCTCTTTATCGGTATCATGGAAAGTCTCTGTGCGACGACCTCGTCAAAAAGCGGGAGAGAAGAGTCGTATTCATTGCCTTCCTCATCTCTTATCTGCCCATGGTGAAATGTCACTTTGTCAATCGCAAGTTTTGGAATATCAGATATTATTGTTCTGCGAAGCGCATTTGCTTCCGCAGGCGTAATATCTGTGACCTTGAATCTTATGTAATTGTCAGACTTCTCCATTATGGTGAGTGTCATCAGACTCTCCTTCCCCTCTTCCCGCCCTTCTTCTTGGTTCCGTCATGCGGGACAGGAGTTACCTCTTCAATCCTGACGATCTTGAAGCCAGCCCTTGACAGGGATCTAATTGCAGACTGCGCGCCCGGTCCAGGTATCTTTGACTTGTTTCCACCCGGTGCCCTGACCCTAATAATAAGATCAGTGATCTCGAATTCCCTAAGTTTCTCCGAGACTAGATCCGCAGCTTTCATAGCGGCATAAGGGCTTGATTCGTCCCTGTCGTTCTTGACGACCATGCCGCCGCTTGCCTTGGCGATTGTTTCAGCTCCGGTGCTGTCTGTTACAAGAATAAGTGTATTGTTATGCGATGCAAATATATGTGCGATTCCCGTTCGTGCCATTAATTCTTCCCCTCTTTTGCCGGTTCTTTCACATCATTCTTCTCCTCAGGTTCTCCCCCTTCCGTCCCAGCTTCTGCAGGGGTTTCCTTTTCTTCTTCTGTTGCCTTATTGTTTTTGAGCATTGACTGTCTCAACGGGTGGAGTTCGTCCACTAATGGAGAATCAGCGTCATAGGAAAGCGTCGGTTCAAGGGATGCTTCAACCATGAGTCCCGGAATAGTTACCCTTCTTCCACCGAGAGAAATCTGCCCATGTGTTATAAGCTGCCTGGCCTGTTTCATTGTTCCTGCAAGCTTCATCTTGAAAACAAGTGTCTGCAGCCTTCTTTCGAGAATATCATCTATCTTGAGTGAAAGTACATCGTCAAGAGTTGCACCTTCGCTCAATATATTGAAGCGCTGAAGTCTCCTGATCATGTTTTTGAATTGCTGCATTGAGTATTCGTCCTGGTACCTCATCTTTCCTTCAAGCGTCCTTGCCTGGGTCCTGAAGGAATCCAGGATAGATAGGGATTTCCATAACTCTCTCTTGTTCTTCAATCCGTATCTTTCAAGTATCTCTCTTTCCTGCTCTATTCTCGCTGCTTCCCACGGATGCCTTGGCGTAGAATATTTTTTATGTTGAAATTTCTGGTCTCCCATTCAGCTCACTCCTTTTTCTTAATAACGCCAATGGCAAGTCCATGCCTTCCGTTGGCTTTTGTTCTTTGCCCTCTAACCTTATGACCGGTTTCGTGCCTGACTCCCTTGTATGATTTCATCTTCTTCATGAAATTCAAATCTTCCTGCAATTGCACTGTAAGGTCATTCGAAATGAGGTTGATGTCTTCACCAGTTATAATCTCATTCCTGTGATTGAGTACCCAGTCTGGAAGTCCTTCGTAACTCTTGGATTCAACAAATTCCCTTATTCTCTCTATTTCGGGTTCCTTCATTTCACCAATTTTTTTCGTAGGATCAAGACCCAGCTTCTTTATTATTATCATGGATAAGCGATCACCGATGCCCTTCAAATCAGCCAGGGCATTCTTGACGTTTCTTTCACCATCCAGGTCTTTGCTCCCGATTCTTACTATGTACAGGAAATCCTCTTTCTTTTCCGTTACTTTCTTATCATCAGCCATTATTAGACACCGTTATCTGTCAAACGCCTTCCGAGATTACTTTCATGCTTAATATATCTCTGGAAAATTGACGGATTCCGTTATTTTATGTCTAAAGATAAATATTTCGAATCCTGTCCATACTTCTCCTCGCTCGCAGAATTTAATATAGATACTGGCATAGGGAAGGCGGCGACCCCAAAATGCCCAGTAAAAGAAGAGAGGGTACATTGAGTCTTTTCTTCCTTATGATGGCAGTATTAGGTGGGTGGATCAATGCACAGGGTGAATGGGTAAAGGACTTTGCATATCACAGGGTCGTCGGTCTTCCTCTTTTTGCATGGAACTTCAGCGTCTCCGGGGTAACATGGTATAAGGTGGGCATAATTGACGATCTTCTTGGCGTATTCATGATAATTTTCGGACTTATAATGTTCCGACGACACTCAGACATAGATGTAGC
>JAJYZI010000010.1 GCA_021800105.1 Thermoplasmata archaeon | reverse complement strand
CATCGAATATTATATTATCTCCCTTCCAGGTATCGCCGATATAGGAAACTTGAATCTTCTCAGATTCCATGGCAGACTTGAAGTCTGCATAGTTAGTATTCTCAATCGTGAAAAGAAGCTCATAATCGCCTCCGAAAGTGAGCGTCATATCGTTTAGCGTCCCTCCGGATAACTGAATTGCTTTTTTCACGTGATCGTTCACCGGTATTTCGTCCTGAACCAGCCGGAAACCGACTCCAAAGTCTCTTTTTGCCCTGAAAATTGACTCAAATACGCCGTCAGAAAGATCCGTCATGAATTTTCCACCATGCTCGCTAATTATTTTCGCTTCTCGAATTCTCGGAATAACACTCATGAGAAGATCGACTCCAACTTTCTTCCTGTAACCCAGTTTGTAGAATGTGTAGCCTGCGGCAGCCTTTCCAAGTTCTCCAGTTACGCAAAGAACCTGATCAGGCCTTATGTCGCTCCTGTGCCTAAGTATCTTTTCGTTCTGCTCACCGATAATCGTTCCTGAAAGTACCATGACGCTTGACTCCTTGGTGTCGCCTCCGAGATATTCAGCGTCAAAAAGCTTGAGTTCGTTATCTATGGATTCAACGAGCCTCAGGACGAACTCCGAGTCGGTCTTTCCAGGAAGATTGAATGACGAGAGCATTCCAATGGGATTTCCTGCCATAGCCGCAATGTCACTAAGGTTTATGGCTGCAAGGAACCTGCCTATCTGGTCTGCGCTGGCGCCGCCAGGTATATTGGTATCATATGAAACAGAGTCGGTGGATGCAAGTATACGCTTCTTGCCAAGGGGTATCTCAATGCAGTCGTTATCCCCACCATGTACATGCCCTGTCCTGAACATTGATGCGACAAGTTCCCTCTCCCCTATGCTTGATATTTTCACCTTTACCTTATAGAGATCATATAAATCATTTTAGCGCTTCCGGATATGGAAAATATTAACTCTGCCCGAAGGAATCAGATCTTGATAGAATATCCCAAAGATCTTCTTGAAAGTGTGTCGATATCCATGTCCGAGACAAGGTGCGCCTCAAGCTCAATTTCCTGTTCGTATGATCTAAGATCAGAGGATTTATAATATGATTCCAGCTGGCTGAAGTCCTGGGAAAGGGATGCGCCCACAATCAGGTCTAGAAGCTCCCTGTCCGGTTTTGCGTTATGGACTCCTCTCTCCTTGTTGCCGCCGGTGGGGTACGATATTACTGTCCTTCCGGGTTTCCTTGTTTCGAGTAGGATGCGTGCGAGCGACCACAGCCTTGGCGGCCTGTAAAGATGCTTTTTCCAGAGGTATTCAACGAACGTATTCCTCTGTATATTCATGGGATTGACGCTGATATCATCAGTGAAATCATCAATATCTGCGATAGATTTGATCATGTCATCTATAGCAGCCTTCTCCGTCATGAAAGGCGGCTTGAAAAGCAGGTAAGTGCGTATCGTGTAACCAAGCTTTCTTGCAGTCACAGCCGATACCTTGTACTTGGAGAAAGTTGATCCCTTGTTTATGGAATCCGCAATAATTCTGTCGTTCGAGCTTTCGAGGCCTATTGCTATCCTTATTTGAGGACCGTATTTTCCCAGATCCCTGATGTTGTCTTCCCTTATGTATTCGGTCCTGCTTTCCACCAGGAGTGTGTTGATCTTTGGTCCGATCGTGTGCATGAAATATTCTCTCACATCTATGGGAATTTCCACTGGATCAAGGAAGCTTCCGGAAGTGAATATCTTCAAGACCTTGATGCCGTTGAGCGACTGGGCGACGTGATCAATCTGCCTGTACAGGTTCTCTTTAGTGATAGAAAGATCTATGTCGTTGAAATATCCGCACATGGAGCAGGATGAATAGTTGTACCATGAGCAGCCGCGGGTCCTGAATATTGCAACCACTGTATCCTCCTTTTTCCCTTCTATCCTGTCAAGTTCTTTCCATACCGAAACGGGCATGTCAGGGTTCCCGGACCTAAGATCAGAAGGCATTAAATCCTTGATGAATGAAGCAAATGCTCGGTTTGTTCTCATTTTTCCTACTCTGCGTTGGCAGATTACTGCAACATATTTTAAACACACTAAGATTAACCTCTTGAATGATCAGCTCAAGATTGTCGAGAATCGAGGAATCAGCGACGCTAAAGCTCACCAAGGTAGCAGAAGATCTGAAGGCAAAGGGAGTGAAGGTATATAATTTCGGGATTGGAGAGCCGGATTTCACAACCCCCGAAACGATTATAGACAGCGCGTTTGAGTGGGCCAGGAGAGGCAAGACACACTATACGCCCTCAAACGGCATCAGGGAACTCAGGGAGGCGATAGCAGCCAAGCTTCTTAAGAAGAACCAGATTCACACGACAGCGGATAATGTGCTCGTAAGTCCCACAAAGTTCGCCATTTACCTTTCCCTTTATGTTATATTGGAGGAAGGTGATGGCGTCATTCTCCCCGATCCTTACTATTCTTCATACAAAGATATCATAAAACTTGCGGGAGGAAAAGTCCTGGACGCACCAATGAACCCGGACTATTCATTAAATTTCGATCTTATGCAGAAAATGGTATCTCCCAGGACCAAGGCAATAATATTCAACAATCCATCCAATCCAACAGGAAGGGTCTACACAAAGAAGGAGATCAAGGATCTTGTTGACTTTGCGATCAAAAACAACCTGACAATCATATCAGATGAAATATACGAGGATTTGATTTACGAGGGTTCGATGTATTCGCCAGGATCTATAGAGGAAGCAGCGGATCGCGTGATAACAATAAACGGTTTTTCAAAGAGCTATGCAATGACGGGCTGGAGAATTGGTTACCTCAACGCCGTTCCCGAGATCACCAAGGCAGCGGCGAAGGTGCTCGGGCAGACTATTACCTGCGTATCGTCAATATCACAATATGGCGCTTTGCAGGCTCTCAGGGACGAGAAGGATCCTGTTACTTTCAGGGAGAAGTTCAGGAAGCGCAGGGATCTTGTCATGAAGCTGTTTTCGGAGATAGACGGTTATCGCACTGTCAAGCCTGAGGGTGCTTTCTATGCGTTCCCGCAGTATCCAGGCAAGATGAATTCTGTTGAATACTCCGCAGGCCTCCTGGAAAAATACCAGGTCATCGTAACGCCTGGAACTGCCTTCGGTGAGAGGGGTGAGCTGCATTACAGGTTCTCGTACGCGGCATCTGAGGAAGAGATTAAAGAAGGGATCTCGAGGATAGCCAAGTATGATCGCGAAATCTAGAGTCACAGGTAACAGCCAATGATGGAGATTCAGGTGGAGAAGGACGTCTTTATCTCAGATCTATACTGTGCATATCTTCGCGATCTGAATGCGGTTGTGATATCCGATCTCCATCTCGGATTCGAGGAGGAGATGAACCTTCATGGCCTCTTCCTCCCGAAACTCCAGCGAAGTCATGTGGAGGGCATGCTCGACAGGATACTGGAAAGATATGATCCTGAAACGGTCTTCATAAACGGCGACTTCAAACATGAATTCTCAAGGAATCTTCCGCAGGAATGGGATGACATCCTACATTTTATCGACAGGTACAGGGAAAAGGTAAATCTCCATTTCATACGCGGAAATCATGACAACTACCTGCTGACCATACTTGCACGATCCGGAATTGAACTGCATGACAAGTATGAGGATGATCGCTACCTGATCTACCATGGGGACAGGGATCTAGGCATAAGCAAGATCACCATCCTTGGACATGAGCATCCTTCGATCTCCCTACGGGATGATGTTGGCGGTGTCTTCAAGATACACTCCTTCATTTACAATACCGAAAGCCATGTTCTTGTTACCCCGGCAATGAGCTTTTTCTCCTCCGGGAGTGACGTGGCGACATCCCTTGTCAACGACGAGCATTTCACTCCTTCACTAAAGCACGTCAGTGCATCCAAGTTCAGAATATTCGGCATCACTGAGGAATTTGGGCTGGTGGATCTTGGGATGCTTGGAGAACTGAAGAGGACCGCCTAGACGATTTCTCCTGAGATCCCTTGAGCAGTTTGTAAAATTCCTGCAAAACTTCGATAGTCTCCTTGTTTCTGTTTGCTTTGACCATTTTCTTTATTGCAAGGGTCTGCGGCGCAAGAACCTTGCTTACGAGCGAGTCCGCCATCTGGCCAATCACTTTCTCTATGTCCATGCCCTTCCTGATCATGTCCATGGCAACCTCTACCTCGTTTTTCTCCAGGCTTTTCGAGTGCTCGAAAACCGCTTTTATAAGATCGTCCGCCTCGAGCTGGGCAATTTTCTTTGTGAATTGATCCAGTTCATCGTCAAGTATTCCCTCAACCTTTGGGATAAGGGCCTTCTTCTTTGCTGAGTTGGATCGCATAATTGGTTCAATGTCAGATAAGGAGATCAGCCTGCAGCCATTCATGCCCCGCGATGCATTGGGAGGCATTCCAAGATCGATCAGGATTTTCCCTTTTTCCTTAATTTCTCCATCGAAAATAGGCTTCTTGGAGCTTGTTGCAGCTATGATTATGTCATTATCATGAATGATAGCATCCGGGTCAATACCATTGTGTGCCTCTATGGAATAAGAGCGTGCGATCCTTTCAAGGGAGTCCTCGCTCCTTGCATATACCCTAAGGAACGCAGGCTTTGCCATCAAGGCATATTTGACCATGTCAGTTGCAAGCTTTCCACTTCCCACTATTGCAATACTCTTGCCGCGGGCACTCAACTCAGTTGAAAGCATCTGACCAACATGTGCGGGAACTGAAGTCTTTCCCTTTGATATAGGCACCTTTTCCCTGACAAGTTTCCCTACGCTTATGGCCTTCTGGAATATCAGGGAAAGCGTCTTTGAGCAACGGTCATTTGCGAGAGCGTCATCGAAAGCTACCTTGACCTGGTGCAGTATCTCCTGCTCGCCAACGGATACCGACTCTATCCCAGATGACACCCGGAAAAGGTGTTTTAGGGCCTCATCACCGGAAAAAGCATGATAGGGGCTAAGATCCCTGAATTCCGGAATAGGATCAGAAGAGTAGATTTCTACCCTGTGGCATGTGGAAAGCAAAACCCAGTCCGCAACCTTGCCTCGCAGCCTGTGGTCAAAAAACGCTGCATCCTTGGTGCTTACCGTCTCAAGGAGGTGGGGTTCGTTGTTGACATCCCAACCAATCATGTGAAGATAATTCATGAACTTGCAAGCCTCACGTATCTTTCAGGTCATTTCAAATGAATATTTAACCCTCGCCCAGTTTCCAAGGCAAAACTCCGAGGTTGACTGTTTCCAACCAGCGTACAACCATATCGTGAAATAGAGAAATGTATAATCATGTGTTTTATACACCTCGAATTAACTAGATAATGCATGGGGACGATAAATGCAATTACGCTTGAATATAAAGCCGGTCGAACCTAAGGATGTGGGCCAGTCTGCCGCCGTCATGATTATAACAGATAAGCAATCGATAGCGCTTATCAGAAGAAAGATGAGGGATGATGATCCATGGTCTGGTCAGATAGCGTTTCCGGGAGGACTTAGGAAGCGGGGAGAAACCCTCCAGCAAACAGCAGCACGAGAAACTGCTGAGGAAGTTGGTGTTCATGTCACTCCAGAAGGATACATAGGCAGTTACAGGACTCATGTAAGGGATCTGTTGGTAGCAGCCTTTTTCAGCATCGTTCATGAAGAACCTGTTTTCCATATAGGTGATGAAGTCGAAGAAGTGGACTGGGTCAGGATAGATTCTCTTTCTCCTACGATCACGGATGCGGGGTATCCGGCATATAAGTACGATCGAGGCATTATCTGGGGGCTCACTTACAGGATACTTAGTGAGTGCCTTGAAGAGTTTAATAAATAGCTTAATCATATGCGATCATGATTTCCAGGGAAGAGGGAGACCTTATATTTGTAAAGCTGCAGAGAGATGACAGCGTTGTGCAGTCCTTAGAGAAGTTATGCGAATTGCATTCCATAAAGAATGGACTCGTTGTCTGGGGCATCGGAATGTTCAGGACCGCCGATTTTGGTTATTTCAACGGCAAGGAGTACGAGCACAAGATCATTGAGATTCCAGGAGAGGTTGTATCGTTCCATGGAAGCATAGCGTCAAGTGATCCGAGGTTCCACCTGCATGCTTCTATAGCGCTGAAGGATCATGCAGTTGTGGGGGGCCACTTGTTCAATGCGGTCGTGTCTCCGCTTATGGAAATCCAGGTTACAAGATTGCGCGGCATCCATTTGTCAAGGAAACTGGATGAGAGGAGCGGCCTCAAGGAAATTGAGATCTCTTAGGTCAACCGATCCATGATTTCATATATGTCTTATCCTCGATGCCTATTGCAGTCCTCGTAAGGAAAAGAGGATCATAAGCCTCTATCATAACGGCGACCTCGTCGGTGGATTTTGCACCGATCGCAGCTTCGATTGCACCGGGCTGGGGTCCGTGGATTATTCCCCTCACATGCAGGGTGATTGAACCCTCTTCTATCCCCTTTCTGCTCATGAAGCTGCCTGATGAATAGAAAAGAAACTCGTCTGTATCTATATTATTGTGATAGTATGAGATTGGTATGGATCGAGGATGGAAATCAAACAATCTAGGAAGGAACGTGCCTATCATGAAGCTTTTACCGGAGAATGTCTCGTGCACTGGCGGTGGTTGGTGAAGCTTTCCCACTATTGGTGCCATGTCTGAGATATTGATTGTATAAGGAAAGAGGTAGCCATCCCATCCTTCGAGGTCGTAGATCTCCCTGTCACGGCTCTCGATGAGATAGGAATCATTGTAATCTACCATTACCTCCAGCTTGTCAGGCAGGAACGGTTTTGCATCTAGCACGGGATGCCTGATATCCCGTGTATAATATGGGGTTCCTTCTCTCAGCTGCCCATAGCCGTTTCTGTACCGCACCGGGAGATCTATCCTGTCCCTGCTTTCCATGAAGAGCAGCACCAGATCTTCGGTGCCGTTCATGCTCCATGTTGTACCTTTCGGAATATAGAGATAATCTCCTGTTTCAAGCTGCATAGTACCGAAGACGGAGGAAAACGTTGCCTTTCCCCTATGCAGGAAGAAAAGCTGTTCGCTGAGTGCGTGTCTGAAATACCGCTTCATCTTTACTGACGGCTTGACGAGCCCTATGCGAATCCTGTCATTATAGAAAAGATACCTCCTTCCTGAAACCGGGTCACCTTCCCTGGCAAGCTTTGAGGTTTTCAGATGCCTGTGGATCATCTTTTTCTCGCCTGATGGATCGAACTCCTTCTTCTCCTCCTTAATATCAAGTACCCTGGTTGGCTCGTTCCTATGATACAGGAGAGAATAAAGGCCGTCAAAACTTTCCTCCCCGAAGAGTTCTTCCCTCAACAGATTCTTCCTGTCGTCGTAAGTGTGCCTGTACCTTGGCAGATTTCCCTGTTTTACGTAATAAACCATTTCATATCACCCTGTTCGTCAGCGCTCCTATCCTGCTGCTTTCAATTCTTACCTCATCACCGCGGTTAAGCCAGGATACCCCCTGGCTGCGCATTTCCAGTATGCAACCGTTTCCGAATGTTCCGGTCATGATGACATCGCCGGCTCTTAATGTTACCTCGTCGGAAGCCCTCTCTATGATCTCCCCAAGGTCAAAATGTATATCCTTCATATTACTGGATCCATAGGTCTTGCCATTCACTATGCCAGAAAGATCAATATCATACTTTCCCCTAGAGACCTTGAGGCTGGAAAGATCGCCAGCTGTCAGCATGAAGGGGCCCAGCGATGTTGCAAAGTCTTTTCCTTTTGCCGGGCCAAGGCCTATCCTGGTCTCAGCGCGCTGAACATCTCTGGCGCTCCAGTCATTTGCGATCGTAACACCTGCGATATACTCCTCGTAAGAATCTGCAGTTATGTTCTTCCCTTCTTTTCCAATTATGAATGCAAGCTCCATTTCATAATCCAGTTCTTTGGTGTAGCGGGGATAATGCATCTCCTGCTTGCTTCCGATTACGCTATTATGGTTCGAGAAGTAGAATACTGGAAAGTTATACCACTCTGGAGGCACGTTCTCCCCCCTCGTCTTCCGGGCATTCCTTACATGCTCCTCAAATGCGAAAAAGTCCCTTAAAGACATGATCTCTGGAATAGGAGGAAGGTACCTATCCACGTTTGTCCGGATCAAAGCTTCTGCTCCAGGATCCCTGAGATCATCCTCACGATTCCGCAGGATTGTGTAGAAGTTTTCTTCCAGATCCGATTCCTTCAAACCAAGAATTCTGGACGCTGAAT
Organism: Thermoplasmata archaeon; assembly: GCA_021800105.1. Taxonomy (GTDB): domain Archaea; phylum Thermoplasmatota; class Thermoplasmata; order Thermoplasmatales; family Thermoplasmataceae; genus UBA582. The sequence goes on along the minus strand of JAJYZI010000010.1, from coordinate 22,336 downwards.
ATGCGGACCCGTCATGATATACGATGCACTGCCTGCCATCACGCGCAGGGATGAAACCAACCAGCGGCAAACATTCGCCTCTTCAGAGATTTCCTCTCTTTGCTTGCTCACGCTCGATCGACTCAAACAGGGACTTGAAATTCCCTTTTCCAAATGAAATGGCGCCCCTGCGCTGGATGATCTCATAAAACACTGTAGGCCTGTCTCCTATAGGCTTGCTGAATATCTGGAGCAGGTAGCCGTATTCATCCCTGTCAACCAGTATATCCAGATCCCTGAGTTTATCCACATCCTCACGTATCTTTCCTACCCTTTCCTCGAGATCCTCATAGTAGGCTGCAGGTGTTTTAAGGAATTCCACTCCTGATTTCTTGAGCTTATTGACAGTATCTATGATATTATCAGTCAGGAAAGCAATATGCTGTACACCAGGCGACTTGTAATAGTCGAGGTATTCCTGAATCTGGGATTTTTTTAAACCCCACGCGGGTTCGTTGATTGGAAACACTATCTTACGACTATTGTATTCGACAACTTTTGACTGGAGCGCAGAGTATTCTGTGCTGATATCCTTGTCGTCAAAGCTCATGAGCTGCTTGAAGCCAAGTCCCTTGATGTAATAGTTGACCCAGTCATCCATCCTTTTCTCCTCGACATTTCCGACAATATGGTCAATGATCTTTATGCCCTTGGATTTCGTGTCGTCCTCAATCTCTATAAAGCCCGGGGGAAGGTCGCTTTCGTATTCCCCAACATCGACGAGAGAGTGAACTGTTTCGCCAAACGTGGGAATCGAGCTAGTCAGTATGGTTCCATTGTCCGACTTAATTTTCTGCACTTTCGCAGGTTTAATCACTTTCCTCTCTTGAATGCCCCTGATCGTCTCATCCATGTCAGGCACAATAAAGGATACGTCCTTGACACCATCGCCATGCAGATGAACATGCTTTCCGACAAAGTCGTCGGGTTCGAGGAAACTTGTGAATATGAATCTAGCACTGCCCTGCTCCAATAGGTAGGAGACCCTGTCGCGAACACCTGTTTCCGGTCCGGCATAACCAAGCATCCTGAAACCAAGTGCTTTCTGGTGCATGAAGGCCCACTGCTTGGCTGAACCCACATAGAACTCAACTGTACCGACTTTCTCAAGAATAGGTCTTTCGGACATAGTTTTAAATGACTTTAATTTAGATAACACTTTCCATGTCTGACTTTACTCTTTCTGATCTTTATGTAAGCAGTGAAGAATAAGTTAAAAAATAGCAAGCAATGTCCAAGAATGGCAAAGGATCCGGATCCAATATACATGCAGATACTGTCGTTCAGGTTCAAACATAGTGCATATATGCTCTCAAGAGAGAACAGGGCCGACCTCGTTATGCAGATCAATTCCACGCTCTCAGCATTCAGGAAGAATTCTGTTTCTCTTAAGATATACCGGTCAATAAGATATGATGCCGACTACATGTTATGGTATAGCACCCACTATCCTGACAACATAGCTGATCTTCTGTCGACGCTGAGGGAAAAAAGCAAGGGCTTTCTCTCCTTTGTAACGGGATTCCTTTCGATTTACAGCGAGTCACCCTACCTGAATAAAGGCACCTCACTGGAGGATACACTCAATGAAAAACCCGGGAAATACCTGGTAGCCTACCCGATGTCTAAATCGAATGAATGGTACCAGATACCTTATGAGGAGAGGAAGAGCATAATGGCCGAACATATAGGCACTGCACTTGCTCATCCTGATAATAAGGGGATCAGATCTTACACAACATACAGTTTCGGGATATCAGACTCCGAATTTGTTGTCATCTATGAGGTTGAGGATCTTGCAGGATGGTCAAGGGTGACCAACAAGCTCCGGGAGGTAAAGGCAAGAAAATGGATTACTTCCGAAACGCCTATTCTGGTAGGTACATACAGCGATAGAGTTGAGCTAGGCAGCCCTTCATGAGGTAAACATGCCCATCTTTATTGTCAGATATTCTGAAATAGGCCTTAAAGGTCCAAGAAAGAGGTCGGAGATGGAGATTAGGCTGGTGAAGAACATAACTGCTGCTCTCTCTGACCCACCTGAAATGAGGATATGGAGAGAGAGGGGAAGGATATTCATGGAAGTGCCGGATACCCTCAAGCAAAACGTTTCTGCGGCTCTTCAAACGGTTTTCGGGATAAAGTCTTTCTCGGAATGCATTGTTGTCTCTTTCGATAATGCTGATGATCTTGTCAAAACTGCAAGAGACCATTTTGCCGCTTTTACGAAATCCAGGATATTCGCAGTGAGGGCGACAAGGACCGGACATCATGATTTTACGTCAATCGATATTGAACGTAGGCTGGGAGAAGCCTTACTTCCCGGATCACTGGGCGTAGACCTGGAGAACCCGGATTTCACTGCAAGACTTGACATCAGGGAAAAGAAGGCGTATCTCTATGATTCAATATTAAAGGGAGCGGGAGGGTTTCCTCTGGGTACCCAGGGAAAGATGGTTTCACTGGTCTCTGGCGGCATAGACTCACCTGTAGCAGCATGGATGATGATGAAGCGTGGATGCATCCAGGACATAGTGTTTTGTTCGCTTGCCCCGCCGATCGACACATTCGAGTTCCTGAACAGCGTTCAGCCGCTGGTAAACAACTGGTCTCATGGCGCTGATATCAAGATACACATATTCGATGGGAGCCCTCTGATCGATGCGATGGCACATGATCATGGATTCGCACATCCAAATGTCGGCTTTAAGAAATTCCTTTATGAGCTTGCAGGTATCGTAAACACAAGGATAGGTGGTTATGGGATCGTTACAGGAGAATCTGTGGGCCAGGTTTCATCCCAGACAGCAGAAAATCTTTCAGCCCTCTCCATGTCTGTAAGAATACCTATCCACAGACCGCTGATTGGATTTGACAAGGAAGAAATTGTCGAACTCTCCAGGAAAATAGGGACGTTCCCGGAAACGAGCCTCGGAGAGTTCTGTTCTATTTTTTCAGGCAATCCATCAATCTCCATTACGCCGGATGATCTCGAGCAGGATGAAGTTTCTGAAAACTTAATGCATGAAATAATTCAATCTGAAGTAACTGTAAAGAAGGCAGATTTTGCAGACTTTCTGGAAAGCATAAGAAAGGGCCTGAGCCGCAATGACCCATCAGTAGAAGGTGCGCTTATCGTCGATCTGAGATCGGATGAGAAGTACAGATCATGGCATCCTGAAGGGTCAATCCATGTTCCCCTCGCCGAAGTTTCCTCACTCCCGGATAAATACGGGAAAAACAGGACTTACCTTTTCTACTGCAGCAAAGGCCTTATGAGCGCCTATGCGGCATCAAGGCTGAGGTCGATGGGAATAAATACGATGTACATGGATGAGGGAAAATTAAAGAAGATGATTTCAGAAACTAAGCCTCAATGAAAAATATATGATAAAAATTTAAAAAATTATAAAAATAAATGAATTTACTGTTTTGTCTTTCTCATCCTTACTGCTACTGCGGACAGGATTGCAATTATTGCAATTACAGCGCCAAGGACCACGAGATCCATGTTCTGTGAGAGGACGCCAAGCGGGCTGGTTGTTGCACTGCCGGAATATATCTCAACCGTATGGTTGGAGAAGTGAGGTACATGCAGTATTATCAGCGATCCCCCGGAGACCTTCATAATTGCAAATGATGCATCAATGGTGCTGGTTGCATTTAACACGCCGTTTACAGATGTCAGTGAGACTACCTTTCCATCAAATGACAGGTGTATAGAGGATCCGTTTGCTATGACTGAATTAGAGACAAATATGAGGACGTTCGTGCCCTCATGGTGCCCTGCAGCCGCTGAAACATTCAGTACAACCTTTCCGTTTGAAACTGATGTCACGATCGTCTTTACAGTGGTGTTGAATGTTATGGATACATTAACGCTGGCAGATGATGTACCTGATATCGATATTTCTGCAGCAATCCTGCCGTTGTCGATTGCTTTCTGGATCAGCGAGTCAACTGTGAAGTTCTTTCCCTGTAACCCTGGAGGTGAGACGAATGAAGCCTGTGCCAGACCTGTTGAATTTATGCTTATTGCACTGCCTGATACATTAACTGTTGCGTTATGTATGAGAAGGTATGCCCTGACTCCATTCCCCTGGATAAGGATTGCATGTGATCCTGCCTCAACGTTGCCGTTAAGATCAAGTGCCTCGTTATCTGTCTCGCTAACGTTGGAAGCAACATCTGCACTCATGCTCATGTCGGTCCCAAGTGTTGTTACTTTGGTCGCGTTCAGCCCTGGTGCCAGGGTTAAGTGAAGGGTGCCGTTGTCAAGTATGAAATTGCTTTCAATAGGGGGGTTGTCATGTACAGCAAGTACCGTTGTGTTATTCCCGTAAACAAAGAGGCTGCCAAGCAATATTGGTGTGCTCTTGGGCATTGATGGGTACTGTGACTGTGCGAACAATGTGCCGTTTCCAGTCACATAGATGGCATTGAAAATAGTCTGGTCAATGCTGTTTTCCTTGAACGATGAAATGACCCCGGACGATGCGTTAAGGTTGAAGCTTACATATTTACCAGTGACGTTTCCTGTTGTACTGTTATATGCAAATCCATTTTCCTTCAAATACCTGTAATGGTTCACACTGCTAACAAGTCCGCCGAAGGATATAATTCCTGTCAGCAGGTATCCTGAGGGAGAGTGGAATGATATTGTAGAATCGGACTTCACCGATTGACCGTTTGAGAACAGGTAGAACTCGGTTTCATTGTATATGAATGAATAAACAGTGCTGTTGAAGCCTGCTCCAAATCCAACATTCATGCCCATATTTTCCATTGTATCCTGCATCTGTGTGTTAAGATCCATCTTCACCAGTGAAAGATTGCCCTTAGAATTCATGGTATAATTCTGGTACGACCCCAGATGGTTCGAGAGCATCAGGAAGACGTTTTCCTGACCGTTCTTCAGTATTGTCGCATTATGAAGCTTTATAGCATACTGTCCAAAGGTGTAGCCAATTGACGCATAGCTTCCGTTAGATGCAACCACGTGCGAAGCCAATAGCAGATTCCCATTTTCGCTTTGATATGAAAGGTTTGTCAGAGTGCTCGTAGTGGTATTAGCCGAGAACACGTAGTTTCCCGAACTCATCGTAGATGCCCCTACAGTATCCCCGAAAACCGTCCCGCCAGCCGCGATGAGCAGGAGGGGAATTACAGCCATAGATAGTATGACTTTATAATTCATGCCAGACACATTTCAAAGTATATATATCGATGTATTGGTGCAATGTTGTACCAATAATCAGCCTTCAAAGTTTGTCTCACTAACAAAGTTTTTCCTGAATTCTGCGGCATATTTCTTCGCTTTCCCAACCGCTTCTTCAGGATCGGCGCATCTGATGAAATGGCCATTCTGGTGTCCCACATTCTCATAAACCACATCACCAAGTGCAAGAACAGTCCTGCCTGATGAAAGGGCAAAATAGAGTTCACTCATCGTCCCGCTGGCCCCATCTATGGCAATCACAACCTCTCCGCCTCGGATCACGAGAAAATTCCTCGCGAACCCAATTCCTGTGGGTATCTTGATCGTTAGGAAATCATTTCCCTGCTTCACCGTCTCACCGGGAAGCAACCCAACCGATATGCCGCCCCCTTCACTCACCCCTTTCGCGACGGCCTCCATTACTCCTGTTAGACCACCGCATACGACGATTGCTTTTTCCATTGCAAGCAATTTTCCTGTTTCATATGCCATTTCATAATGCTTCTGGTCGGGATGGCTCCCGCCGATAACCGAAACGTTGAACACTTCTCCCTGATGTCAGCAGTCAATATAGATGCTTTCCGCTTTTTTGTCGCTAATTTGACCGATTAAAGAATTATTAACCGATAATGCTTACACCAGAAGCAACAACCATGATTCAGAGCAAGATAGACCAGGTAAAGCCATCCGAAGTCCAGATGATGATAGATGAGAGCCCTGACTCAATAGCCATTATTGATGTGCGGGAGCCGTGGGAGTATGCAAGCGATACCGGGCATGTTATAGGTTCACGGCTGATACCAATGAACGAAATCCCCGAGAACCTTGAAGAACTGAAAGAACTTTCTGCTAGCAGGAAACTTGGCATTATATGTAACAGCGGTCAGAGAAGCTATTATACTGCAGCATTCCTCAAGCAAAATGGAATCACCAACGTCTTCAATATCTATGGTGGCATCATACAGTGGATTCTTTCGGGGCTTGAGGTTGAGTATGGATCAGGAACGGATGGAAAATAAATTTATAAACAATTATAGCCAGATAGCATCCAACGATAGAAGAAAGACTGCGCTGAATTATATTTCGCGCGCAATGCATGATCTTGATCCTGAGGTTGCCATACTTCGTTACAGGAGCCAGATTATATCTTTTCTTGATAGCGATAGAAAGGTAACAGTTCTTGGCTTCGGTAAAGCCGCAGTCAAGATGTACAGGGGCATTCATGGCATTATTGGGGATAAGTTATCAACAGGCGCAATAATCATACCTGAGGATGATCCATCCGCTGCCGACCTGGATAATGTTGAGATTCTCCGCGGTACCCACCCGTATGCCACTGCATTGAGCGAAGCTTCGTCGAGGCGCCTGGTGGAGATAGCCGAGCACTCCACAGATAAGCACATGATATTCCTTGTATCCGGAGGAGGATCCGCAATATTCGAGATACCTGCTGAACATTTCGACATTGAACAGATAAGTGCAGTGGGCAAGTGCATGATGAATAACGGCGCAGACATAAATGAGCTGAATTGCGTCAGGTTCGCGATGTCAGATGTCAAAGGGGGAAAACTTGCTGGCCGGCTGAAAGATCGCAAGATTCTAGCCCTCTACATATCTGATGTGCCATATGATGATCTTTCTTACATAGCGTCTGGACCCCTTATCAGTTGTCCCGGAAGCTGTGATCCAATGTCAGTACTGTCGAAAACAGGATGTTCCGGAGTTCTGGGTGACGACGTGAAGCTTACCTACAAGCCACCAGCACCAGCGCCTAATCTAGGTAACATGCTTATCCTGAGGAATTATGACTTTGTATCCATGATATCAGGAATGCTGAGATCAGCAGGCGAAGAGGTGGTTGATCTTGGATCCAACATGAGCGGAGATGTGGTGGATTTTGTGCGGCATCTAGTGGAAATGGTGAGAAGCATCTGGGCAATCAGGAACCGTGGTTTCTGGTTTGTCGGAGGCGGCGAGACGACGGTCAGGGTTCATGGCAATGGAAAAGGTGGCAGGAGCCAGGCGGCAGCTTTGCATTTTCTCCTCAACATGGAAGATGATGAGGATTTTCTGTTCCTCGCAGCAGGAACAGATGGGATTGATGGCCGGAGCCCAGCCATGGGGGCAATAGTGGACAGCGAGACAAAATCAAATGTCAGCGCTGAAAAGATAAGGGAATATCTGGAAAATGATGACAGTTACACGCTGCTTTCAATGATTGGATCGGCCATCCTGACCGGCAGGACTGGAAACAACGTCTCCGACATATTTTTTGGTTATTATTCACGGAAGTTGAAAAAGCAGGAGGTTTGAATTGAAAATAGTTCTTTTCAGGGATGTCTTCGGTACTCTCGACGATGTCTCCATGGTTCTTACGGTCAAAGGTGAACGCTACAGGCTGAGCGCCAATGCATCCGTGAGCTATGGGGATACAATAAGAATCAACGGAAAGGAGGGGATAGTAACGGAATTCAATCCGTCCCTCTATTCGCCTGCGGTAAGCAAGACCACGCAGACAATCAAACCCGCCGACTATTCCTACATGATAGCCATGTCTGGCATAAGATCCGGAAGCACCGTACTTGAATCAGGTGTCGGCAGCGGACAGCTGACTATTGCGATCCTCTGGATCATCGGCAGGAATGGCAGGCTTGTGAGCGTGGATACGAGTGAAAAGAATATTATTTCAAGCAGGAATAATATAGAGAAGTTTCTTGGTACCGATAACTGGTTTCCAGTTGTAGGTGACATAAGATCTTATTCTGCGGATGAAGCTTTTGACTCTGTTTTCCTGGATATACCTGATCCTTGGAGCTGTGCCCAGTCGCTGAAGGGAATCATGAAGCCTAGATCCTCCCTGGTGACATATTCGCCGAACTTCAACCAGACTGAGAAGACCGTGCTGGCGATGGAGGGCAACGGATTCTATCATGTTGAGACATGCGAGATCCTGAAGCGCGATCTTCTTGTCAGGGAAGGGCGGACAAGGCCGTCCAGCGAGATGCTTTCACACACTGCATTCCTCAGTATTTTTTATAAAAGATCCGGTTTTTCATTTACAGCCGGGAAAGCTTAGAGACCACCGGGAGACGAGCCGCTTTTATATGGTCTCCTGGCCGGCGGAATAAACACAAGAAACATGAAAGCAAGTGATGCAATCCCTATTACATTCCAGGCGGCAAAAAATCCCACGGAACTGCTTATAAAGCTGAAAACAAAGGGCCAGATCGAGCCCGGTATCTCCTGGGCTGCGTTTACTACGGATAGAGAGGAGGTTGTCTGCGCCTTCTCCTTCATGGATCTGGTTATTATTATGTAGATGGCAGAGAATCCTTGCACAGTCACGGCTCCAAGAGCGCAGACTATTGCATATATGGCGTATATATTAGTGAAGAAGGCAAGCGCGATCATCAGGATAGATGTAAGCGCAGTTGTGATAATGAAGAAGACCTTTACGCTCCTGAATTTTCCTATTATCAGTCCACCGATAATACCTCCTATAAAGCCAAAAACGAGGAATAGTGTACCGGATATAGAGGCCAGGCCGCTTGATACGCCAAGCGACTTTTCCATGTAGTATATTACAATCTGCGCAGCCACGTTCTCTGAAATTACGCTTGCGGTTCCTGCCGTGGCATATATCCACAATCCACGGTTCAGAAGGACGTTGATCAGGTTCCTTGTTGGCGTCAGCTGTATCTTTTCCTCTTTTACTTCCCGGAGAGCGATGAAATAGACTATGGCAGCTGCAACTGTTATTAATCCTGCCACGAGAAAACCTATCCTGAAGCCGGAGAAACTGTCGATTGCCTCCCATCCTGCAACGCCTATGCCGGCACCAAGGTTGAATGAACCGTTGAAGAAGTTAACGTGGAAGTTGTATGTGTTGTCGGAGGTTGCAGATCTAAGTGTGCCTATAGCAGGCGAGAAGAACATAGCAGAGAAAATTCCTGCAAAAAATCGTGATCCAGCAAGGACGGAATATGTCGGCGATGCGGCCGATATCAGCGAGGCAATTCCCAAGCCGAGTATGCCAATGGTAGCGGTATTCCGGTTTCCAATCCTTGTCGATATGTACCCTGCTGGAATCTGGAATATTCCTACGCCGATGTAGAAGACTGTCAGGAGAAGCCCCAACTGAACCTGCGTCAGCGAAAACGATTTCTGGATGTAGATGAGCCCTGGAGAGATGTCGTACCAGTTCATCGCGTAAATGGCACGGGTGGTATGTATCACCGAGGGCTTTACATTCATCTGGAGCGTGATTTAAATCACGATAAAAAGACTATCTCGTCCTATTCCATCGTATGAGTGGTGAGGAACTGGCGATGCTTGTTTCGTGCCTCCAGAGATACGACGTTCTGGCCAACTTGACAAGGCCCAATCGAAGATTACTGTTGCTTTCTGATCTCAGATATCCTGATCAACGGTACCAGTGAGATATTATTCTGTGCAAGGGCTTCGCTTGCCCCTTCCTCCCGGTCGACGACGCATATAACCCTTGCTGTCTTAAGACCGGCATCGGCAAGCATCTTTGCCGCTCTGAGCACGGAGCCTCCTGTCGTAACAACATCCTCAATGATATCCACTGTTCTACCAGGCGGTGTCTTTCCTATGAGTAGGGATTTAGTTCCATGCTCCCTCTCTTTTCTAATGATTATGTATGGCTTGTGCACCAGCATTGATACTGCAACAAGGAGTGGTACTGCACCGAGCTCAACTCCTGCCACGATATCAGATTGGACTTTCTCTGCAAGTAGCTCTGAAGTTTCCCTCAGGAGATCGGGTAATGTCATGCATTCCTTTATGTCTACATAGAAATTTGACAGTTTTCCAGATGTCAGCGTAAATGTTCCGTATTTAATGGCTCCATTTTCAACAAGCTCATCTCGAAGCATAATCATTGATAGAATATTCAGCTTTAATCCTTGCCTGAAACTGTCCGACAATTTTTCTGCGCAATTGAGCTTGAATAATAAGCAGTAATATCAAAATTTTAAGAATAAAGTATATATATTACCCTAGTAATAGTGTCAGACGTATGGACGACACAATAAATGTAGAATTGAGTGAACCGGTCAAGAATTACGATCTTGCCGGGTTTGAGGACGATGACGGTTACGAAGCGCCGGAAGATGAGCAGATAAGGCGTGCTGCACACCTGAAAAAGGTCAGGATAAGGATAGTGGGCTGTGGCGGCGGTGGATCCAACACAGTTACTAGACTCGTTCAATCCGGCCTGAAGGGAGCAGATCTTCTTGCCATAAATACGGATGCGAATCACCTCAGGATAACAAAGTCCCAGGCCAAACTACTCATAGGAAAGGTCAGAACGAAGGGAAAAGGATCTGGCGGGCTGCCACAGATTGGCGAGGAAGCGGCTGTTGAAAGCGTTGCAGATCTCAGGAACCTGCTCAAGGGGAGCGATATAGTATTCGTAACATGCGGTCTCGGTGGAGGAACCGGCACAGGCTCGGCGCCTGTAGTTGCAAAGCTCGCAAAGGAGGCAAATGCGATGGTTATCTCGATTGTGACGCTACCATTCAACGGTGAGGGAAAGGTCAGGATGGCAAATGCAATGGTAGGGCTTAGCAAGCTTCTGCCGCATTCTGACACGCTGATAACAATACCAAACGACAAGCTGATAGCAGAGACACCAAACAGGTTCCTTGAAGGATCCTTCAACTATGCAGATTCTGTGCTTACAGAAACGATGAAGGGATTGACTGAAATGATAAGGAAAACCGGCCTGATAAACATCGATTACGCCGATATCAAGACAACCATGAAGTCAGGCGGTGTCGCAATAGTTGGCATCGGCGACTCTGTAAAGGACGGCGACAAGGTAGAGAGCGCAGTCTCAAATGCATTACGGTTCCCGCTCATTGAGGCAGACATCAGCCAGGTGAGGGGATGCGTTATGCGTGTTATCGGTGGATCTGACATGACCTTGAAGGAAGTACAGGCTGCAATGAAGGAAGTGCAGAAGAGGATCAATACAGACGCCACGATATTCTGGGGAACAAGCATTGACAGGACCATGAACGGAAAGATGAGGATACTTGTACTGCTTACCGGCGTCAAATCACCGTACACAATTGCTGACAGATCAGATCTGATATCCCTTGGGAAGCGCCTCGGAATGGCCGAGGAGGATATTGGAATAGAAGCTATTTCCTGAACAAACACATTATTAACACTTTTATTTTTCCCATGATCTGATGAGTGGGAGCAGGATAATTTTAGCCCTTGACATTCCAGAAAGGGAAAAGGCCCTTGAAATTGCACAAGCCGTTTCCCCATATATTTCATATATCAAGATCAACTGGCCACTGGTTCTTGGTGCAGGTGCCGATATCATAAGAGACCTTGGAAAGATCAAGCCGGTGATTTGCGACCTTAAGCTTGCAGATATTCCAAACACCTTGAGGCTTATTGCGGATGAGATATCAAAGAGGTCACCGTTCGGTGTCATCGCCCATGCATTCGTCGGCTCAGATTGCCTCAAGGAACTTGTTGCATATTCTTCCAGAATGAAGGTGTTTGCCGTTGTGGCTATGTCGCATCCAGGATCTAGCGACATCATGGACTCACAGATGGACAGGCTTATCGACATTGCAAGGTTATCAGGGGTGTATGGGGTAGTTGCACCTGCGAACAAGCCCGGATTGCTTTCCCGTGTGAGGAAAATGATGCCGCAAACTGTTATAATATCACCTGGTTCAGGAGCACAGGGCGGCGATCCTCTTGCGGGAATCAAGGCAGGAGCAGATTTCATTATAGTCGGCCGATCCTTGTACGACGCTGCGGATCCGAGAGAGGCGGCACGGCAGCTTCTGACAGTGACAAGTTAGATATGGCAAGAAAGCGAAATTCCTGACACTTTTTTGGATCAGCGAGATACAGACTTCCCAGAGTAGCGTGGAATAGTGCGAAAGATATTTATTTAGTTCTTCAATTGAGGATGGCTTTTAAACGAAGTGTGATCATGACCGAGCTTTTAGATGAGTTTGAAGAGAAGCGCGAGGCTCTGCGAAACATTGTGGAAGAACACCTGAAGAACAGGGATAAGTTATCAGAGGAGTCTCAGAAGTATGCTTCCGAAAGAGATGTACTTAACTCAAAGGTCAGGGAACTTCGCGACAGGGCAAAAGAGAAAATAGCCGAAAAGAGCCAGCTCATTGAGCAGGTCCAGAAACTCAGGGCAGAAAAGGAAGAGTATTTTGCAAGGTACCAGGATCTGAGAAAGGAATACAGGAAACTCAGGGGAGAAGTGCCGGTCAAGGATATTGACATAAGGGACATCAAGGCCCGCGAGAGAGAGCTGCAGAGGCTTGAAACGAAGCAGCAGACGACCCAGTTGACCAAGACTGAAGAACAGAAAGTTGTTTCGGACATCAGGAAACTGACAAACGAGATCAAGAAGATGAAGAAGTCCTTTGAGGAAACCATCGGCCAGAATGACAGCATAAAGGACATCACAGAGAAGATGAAGAAGGAAAAAGACGAGGGCGAGGCCATGAAGAAGCAGGTTGAAGAGGTCTCACAGAAGATTTCAGCCCTCAGCGAGGAGATAAATACACTGCTTCAGGAACTTGATGAGACGAGGCGGAAAGCCGATGAGATGCATGAATCATTCATCAAATACAACCAGGAAGCCGAGAAAGAGCATATTGAATTCATAAAGGCAAAGAACGATCTAAGGGATATGGAGAAAGCCATATTCTCTATCAGAACAAAAAACAGGACAACCAAGAAGAAAGAAAAGGAAACAGAACTGCAGAAGATGGCGGAAGAGCTATTCGAGAAATTCAAGAACGGTGAGCAACTCACGACAGAGGATCTTCTGATATTGCAGAAAGCCGGTCTCCTCTAAGCATTTCTACATTTCAATATCCGCTGTCTCAGAATGCAGTGCAACATTGAATATTTTTGATCCTTTGTGTATAGTGAGCCTTTGCGAAAGAACGCTGTCTTCTATTTCACAATCCTCTGAGATCGTGTCGTTATTCATTATGACAGATCTCTCTATCCTAGATCCATCCTCTATTCTTGTAGCATCCATGATGACGGAGTCAACAATGCTCACATTGTCTCCAATCTTGACGTCGTTGTATATCGCCGATCCGGAAATCGAGGATCCCGTGCCTATGGATACGGATTCACCGATATAAGATGGGCCGTTTATCCTGACACCTTTCCCGGTTTTCGGTTTTTCCCTGCATATCAGCTTACCTGTCGAGTTTTGTACTGTGTTGACGGATCCATAGTGCTCCGTCATCATCTTGTTTGCCTCGATCAGGTCCCGGGGGCGTCCCGTGTCAAGCCATGATCCGTTGCCGACGACAGCGTTTATCTTCTCCCCATTCTTTATCAGGGCCGGAAAGAGCTGTTTTGCAAAGTCGTATGGCTCTCCAGCCGGGATCTCGGCCAGTATTTCTGGCTCAATTATGTAAAGCCCCGTGTTTATGAGGTTGCTGAATGCCTTTCCGGGCTGCGGTTTCTCCAGGAACCTCACAATCGCGCCATTCTTGACTTCGGCAATGCCGAATTGTGAAGGATCGTCGACCTTTGTCAGGACTATGGTTATCTTTGCATGAGACTTCCTGTGTGACTCCAGGATCCCGCCTATGTCAAAGTCCTGTAGAATGTCGCCGCTTCCCACGATAAAGGTACCGTCAATGAAGTTCTCCGTCAGCTTGACTCCACCGGCGGTTCCGGCAGGTTCCCTTTCAACCGAGAAAAGAACGTTCTGGTCAGGGTGTTTTGATTCCAGCACTCCGCTTATCAGCGACTGAAACTTGTATCCTGTGGTTATGATCAGATCCTTCACACCCGAACGGTAGAATGAGTCCATAAGGTAATTTATGCACGGCCTCCCGGCAATTGGTATTAGCGGTTTCGGGATTGAATATGTAATCGGCCTGAGCCTTGTGCCCATTCCTCCTGCCATTATTATTCCTTTGAGCGTCATTGTGCCTCACTTATCCAGGCACAGGGCGAGTGTGTTGTCTCAATTGTGCTGGACATACTCGGTTGGATAGTTTGGCTCTAATTAAAGTTCTTGCCTTTTATCCTGCTCCTCCATTTCCACTTCCAAGTTTCCATGGATTCCTTCATAGCGTTTCACCTGGCCCCGCTGGGCAAACAGCGACTATGCACAATATTTAATATCAGCTTGTTGCGGAAGCAGGGTCCAGAGCCATTTACTCATTTTTAAAATGAAGAAAAAATGATTTTTTCCGTGTATCGTTTAAGCACCTGTGCACGGAAATATAAGGTATTCCAGGATGGAGAGGTTCGATCCGGCTGAGATACATGAATTCATGAAATGGGCTTCCGGCAGATATGCAAGAGCCCACCTCCTGATCTCTGACGGAATAATATTCAACGTCCGGTCTCTCTCGGGCTTCGATCTTGAAATAGCCATACAGAGGGTGTTGAATCCTCACCAGCTCCAGAATATACTGATATCCGGGGACAGTGATCCATATTTCATAGCTGTCATGTCGGATATTGCATCGTCCTGGTCCCTGGAAATAGCCGAGAGCATATATGAGGTCATGAGGATTAAGGCTTACAGCTTGGGCTGCTACATATTCTTCTTTGCTTTCGGGAAACCATGGATCTATGAGTACATGTTCACAGGATACCCGCGCATCCCTGTATCAGATTTTGAGGGATAAAAATGGGAAGAACAACGCCAACAGCCAGGCAGTCAATTGAGAGGATTGCAGAATCAATAGAGAAGATGTGCAGCCTGATGAATTCCACGGATGCAAGGATTGCTCGTGACCTTGTTGCAAAGGGCAGGAAGCGTTCCGCTGAGATCTCTTTTTCAGCCATAGATCCAGAAACAGGATTCATTCTTGCCCTGCTGCTTGAGATTGAGAAGGAGATACTCTCAATCAGGGAAAGGACATGATCCGATGGAGCCTGTACTGATCAATGGCACTGGAACCGACAACGTGGCGCTGTGGTACTATTCCAACGGCAGGATCAGGAAAAAGGTATACAGGAACCCTTCATGGATATTTGTTGAAGGTGACGGCTATGATCTGGATCGCCTTGAACGGGATCTCGAAGAGACGAGGTTCCACTTTGGCAGGAGTACGGGTAAAACAATATTCGGGGAGATAGAAGGCCTCAGGATCTACTCCATGCCTTCCTCTATAGGATTCCTACGCCAGGCGGTGGAGTCTGTAGGCCTGAACAGGAAGTTCAGGATATATAATGCCGATCTCAACCCTGTCCTGAGGTACGTATCGCAGCGTGGCCTCCAGTTTTTCAGGATTGATCAGTACACGGACAGGGACGTGGAGATACCATCGGTGAAGATAATCCCGAAAGTCGTTGCGGGCAGGCCCGTATCTGTCTTGCTGGATGACATACCATATTCGAGACTTGATAGATCCTTCTACGTGGATGCTGCAGATGCAATAAAAGAGAGCACGATAATTGTATATGACAACACAATGAATTCTTTCACCGGCATAGTGGAAAAGATCATGGATCTCGGATACGATCTTTCTGTCCACGTGAAGCCTGGCAGCACCTTCCAGTCATATGGAAGGATACATCACAAGAACACTTCCCTCCAGATCTACGGCAAAATCTCCATAAACGCAGATTCATTCATATACTCTGAGGCGGGACTTGACGGGCTTTTCCAGGTATCCAGGATATCTTCACTGCCACTTGAAATTGCGTCTTCGGTCACTCCTGGAACTGCAGTATCAGCGCTGGAGATGTCAAGGGCTGTGAGGTCCGGCTATCTGGTAACGGCATACAAGGATGACCACGAAGGCGAAAAGAGCCCCGAGGAGCTTATCTCCACGGACAGGGGCGGCCTGGTCCTAGATCCTGAGCCGGGTTTATATGACGATGTGTATGAAATAGACTTTTCATCCATGTATCCAAGCATCATTGTCAGGTACAATCTTTCGCCGGAAACAGTCATGCGATCCGGAACTATAGCGGTGCCTGAAACGCCATACTTCATATCCACCGAGAAGAGGGGCTTTCTCTCAGCAGCACTTGAGGATCTCCTCGAGACAAGGCTCAGGTACAAGGCAATCAAGTCTAAGGATCCACTTTATGCTAACAGGGATGTAGCACTTAAATGGCTTCTCCTAACATCGTTCGGATACACTGGATACAAGAACGCAAAGTTCGGTAAGATAGAAGTGCATGAAGCAATAACGGCACTTGGCAGGTGGATCCTCTCAACAGCTATCAGGCTTGCGAGGGAGATGGGCTTCACCGTCATACATGGAATCGTCGATTCGTTATGGATAAGAGGCAATGGCGATATCTCAACGCTTATAGAGAGGATAAAGCTGGCTACGAGAATAGACATAGTTGTGGATGGGCATTACAGGTGGATCGCATTTCTTCCTTCAAGGAAGGGCATCGGATCTCCGAATAGTTACATAGGGCTCAGGGTGGACAGCACTTACAAGCTGCGTGGAATAAGCGCGAGGAGATCAGATGTGCCCACATTTGTGAAAAAGATGCAGGTGGAGTGCCTTGAGATCCTCAAGGATTGCATGTCGTCAAAGGATATCGTGGCATGTTTCAGGGATCTTTATTCGATTAAGGCGAGATACATGGCTGAAATACGATCATATCCAAGGGAAGAGCTTCTTGTGAAGTACAGGATAACAAGGCACCCCGAGGAGTATGTTTCCGGGACAATGCAGAAGGAGATCGCAATGTCGCTGCACAGGATGGGGATGGAGGTTAATCCGGGCGAGAGCGTTGAGGTCCTGGTCACAGGAGCCGATCTACATACCGCCGACATAGACGGGGATGGGCTGGCAGATCGCAGGTTCTACGGGAAACTCATTGAAAGGGCGTTTGAGTGCTTTGAATATATGCTGTCGGAATCGGCTAAAATATCAAAGAAAGGTGAAGGACTGCAATTGTTCTAGTGCGTGGGTTCAAGGATAAGTATCCGGAATGAGGGAAGGGCATGATGCTTAAGGAAGCCGTGCAAGAATGCTTTCAATCTTTTCAGAAAGTGCATCTAGCGGAACATCGTTGATCATAAGAACCTTCTCAACGCCTTTCCTGTCACCTCTTCCTTCAAGTCGGCTTTCAAGAAGCCCGTAGGTTTCAAGCCTGCTGGCCACTCTGTAGAATTTCTGCCTTTCCATTGGCTGCATACCGTAGTTCTCGGCCACAACAGCGTATCTCTCCATGACGTTGGACAGGGTTGCATACAGGCCGTCCTTGAGGCAGAACGCTGTCGAGAGGAGAAGGATAAGATCCTCCTGCTCCAGCCCGTTGAGCTTGCTTTCCGTAAAGTATGGGTTTATCATTGCCCTTGCAGCGCGTACGTCGTCAGGCGATATCGACTCCGACTGGTCATGCTTTGCTATATAAGCGGCCTTCTGGAGCAGCTCGATGGCGACCCTTGCGCTTCCAAGCTGGGCAGCAATATCAGCTATCATTGTTATAATCTGATCGTCATAAGTAGCCGGGTAAAGGCCGCTTTCAGCCCTGTCCCCGATTATCATGTAAAGTTCGTCTTTTGTGTACCTGCTGAACTTTATCGGTACATAAGAGGAAACGGATCTTGTCCTCTTTTTCCTGAATATAATGTATGGATCGTCCAGCGAAATCAGGATCGACGACAGTCGGAGCGAATAGATCTCGGAAGCTCTCATTATGCTGTAAAGCCCTGCCTGATCCTCCCTCATCAGGCTCGTGGACTCATCTATTACCAAAAGGATCCCCTTTCCACGCCTTTCCTGTATCTTCGAGATTGAGCGCAGCAGGTCAGATATCGTATATGTGGAGAACTGATCCAGCCTAGTGAATGTCGATACGACCTCTCTCAGGAGAGCAGTGAGGGAGGGAAACGAAAGCGCGTTCATGTATACGCAATCCAAGTCCGCCGTGGTCCTGGAAATGTGCTTTGCTGTGGTTGTCTTTCCTGTCCCTGGTTCACCGTAGAGGATAACGGTGCCCGAAATGCCCCCGAGGAGGGGTTCTATAAGTGCAGTTCTGATCTTTGAGATCTCGTTTTCCCTGAAGAGAAGCTTGTCGGGAACATATGACAGGTTGAGGTATTTCTCGTCCTTTATGATTGGCATTTGATGGTTTAGGCCTTATATGCTCCCGCGAGACTTGTAATTTCCTTTCTTCCATCGATTGAATAGTTCTTTACCTTCTCGATGTCAACACCGGCCTTCAACGCGACGCGCTCTATCCATTTCATCATAAGGAGGCCACCACCGGAAATAAGCGACCCAGTGCCTGCCCTTGCAAAGAAGTTCCCGTTCGTGTTCCTGAAGCCGTCCCTGGCAGCCATCTTGGCAAGGTGCCTGTAGGATGCATAGTAGACAGCAAGCTGGTCAACGGTAAGTACATTCCTGTTCAGGCTGTGTGACTTGATTCTTCCAAGCGGAACGTTAAGCAGAGGCGTAATAGTGAACTCGAACGGCCTGCCCTCGGAGTATGAGTTGCTCAGCACGTTTATCATGGATATTGTCTCCCATAGGTCCTCGACAGTTTCCCCCTCCTGACCCACCTGTATTGTGAAAGCTGGCCGCCAGTAGTATTTTGTCTCGTTGTATACACCCTGCCACACTATTTCCGCAAAAGACCCGTCTGGGCCAATCTTGAGAGGAAGTGTCTTGTTTGGCATGTGCATCTTTGCAAGTTTGTCGCTACCAGTTTCAACTCCAGTCTGGACACCAATCCAGTTAGACGGACCTGCTTTCAGTATTGTGGAAAGTTTCTTGACCAAGTCTGGGTATCCAGCGGGAATGGAAATTCTTCCATGTGTCGGGTTAGCCGTCTTAAGGCCCTTGACCGACATCACAGCTTCCATGAGTTCAGTAAGCGCTTCTTCATTCGGTTCGTAAAGATTTCCATGCTTGTAGGCAAAAATCTCGTCAGAATGAAGCCAAGCATTGTCCTGCCCGGCAGCGGTGTTGATCGCAATCTCCTTGGCTACCGATTGTGGGGAATAGTACCTAAGAGGCCTTAGTGTGACTTCGCAGAAATCACACCCTATACCGCAGCCCCGCATAACCTCGGTCATACCCTTCATTGATGGTGCGTTTATTAGTGGAATGTCTTCCAGCCTTGGATATGCTGAGATCGTCAATCCTCTGGCCAAATAGTGCTCATCCTTCTTAATGACCTTCCTGAATTTTTCGTCGTAAGACAAGTAGCCGCGGTAAAAAATCTGTTCATCAATGTTATTATCAGCGATCTCACGGAAAAGTTCCGGAGCCACGTCGTCCATTTCTCCCTGCACAACGTAGTCTATGCCCATTTTCTGGAGTTCCTCAGGCAGCACGGTGAACTCCCATACGCCCGGTCCACCGACCACGAGCTTGGCCTTCTTGCCTCTCCTAAGAGCATTCACCTTATTTATCAAGATATCCCATTCCTCGCGGACCCATGGCCTCATGTCCCCTCCGAACAGCACATAGTAGGACATTGTTGTCGGGCCTATTCCTAATGGATCCATTGTCGAAATTCCTATAATCTCTGTATCATCCTTTATAAATTGATCCAGGTGGTCTTCGTGAGCAACTGCGATATCCTTCGCCTCATATTTCCGTAGGAGGCTGGCCTGAAGCTTTCTTATGGCATATGGTGCGAACTTGGCCTGGCCATCCGGAAGTGCGGGGAGTCCAGGTCCCTTCAGGAACCTGTATACTGGGCCTGGAATAGCTCTTGAAGGTGCACAGGGAAGAAAGTCAAGTAAAGGAAAGTCACGGTAATTTGAGCTTAGAGTCAAATCCGATATCAGGACAAATTTAGTCATATGAGATTCCCTTTACAATATGAGAGTGACTTATAAGTTTTTTCCCGTTTTCAACGAAAATACGATACTCGAAGGAGAATATTTAATATACTTTAAAGCAAAAGTATTATCCACGCAATTATAAGCGCAACACCTGCCCCCAAAACAAACGTTCCGAGAAAGATCAGTGCAAGGACTATTGATATTATACCAAAGCCAAGTGCGTAGTCCCTTGCAGCGGACTTTATTCCCTTTAGCCTGCTGAAAATCATTGTATATGTGCCTGCAAGCAAAACAAAGGTCAGGATGAGGGCAAGGACAGTGATAAGCTCCCCTACAACGAAAGAACCAAATGCGTGCAGAGAGCTGAACGCTCCGCTTCCAGGGGAAAAGAGTTCAATGATCTCCAGAATAAGTGCTATGACAAATAAAATTAGGGCGATCGCGACAAAAACCCGTGAGATAAGGACCTTTTCTCCTCTTGACATGCTCTATTATGCGATTTGAGATAATAATCCTTCCCATGTTGAGAGGAATTCTTGATTAAGGCATTTGCCATTCCTGCATCGTATAACAATGGAAGGGCCGTCGCTGTTGGCGCTTTACCATAGGATCAAGAGAATCAATGGGAAAACATGCACAATTGAAAGCGAAGGAATTAAACTGAAGGGGCAGGTTGATCTTGTACCGTATGGAAAACGGCTGATAATAAGGGAGGGATCCCGATACATAAGAGTATTCTTTGGTATGTCTGGCACTGCAGTTACAATAAAACGCAGGAAGGGAAAACCTTCTCTTACATTAACTGCTGAAGATGGCATAATGCTGTATTTCTATGGATGCAGTCTTAGGGTCCTTAGTGCAGAGGAATTCCAGATATATTACAAACCAGAGACTGACATTATGGACATACACTGGGATCCATTACTTGCAAGAGAAAAGATTTTGGCACATCCATCAGAATACATAGCCGATATTCTTCTTAACCAGGATATTTTCTGCGGATCGGGAAATATAATCAAGAACGAGGTTCTGTGGAGAACCATGGTTCATCCACTCAAGAAGATAGAAGATATTCCATCTGAAAAAATCAATGAGATCATAGGTGAGATCATAACCTTCTCATACCTCTTCTATAAAGCGCGGGTAAATGGATCCGGGATACGCAGCATCCTCAATGTGTATAGGAGGAGGACATGCCCCACATGCGGATCTTATGTAAAAAAGGAAAACCTCGGTTTGGGAACAAGAGTAACATTCTGGTGCCCAGACTGTCAAGATTGACCTTTGTTCTGCGACTTCCGTGAAAAATGGATAAGATCGGAAAAATTTTCATTCAGGTAGGCATAGCAGGGAGATGCGGAAAGGTGCTCTTCTTATTTTGACCCTGGCTGTCGTCATGATAGTAATAGGTGCCGTTTTCGTCTATAAAAGCTATTCAAGCAATACCGGTTTGGTTAATTTCAAGGCCGCAGATGGATCGATGACTAACGTAAGCGCTGCATATCTTACGTTTTACGAAATATCCGTCTATTCCGAAAATTCTAAGTGGGCAAACTATCCCATAGGAAATGTGACATTGAATATACTCGGAAGGACCACTTCAAACGCCTCAGAAATGGTCACTTTAGCGCTGGGAGTGCAGAATTACACAATGTTCAGGGTTTTCATCAAAAATGTAACGATTGTATATTCAGGCAAGGCGGTTGGCTTGAAGGTAACCAGTTCTTATGCATCAGTTCAATATTCTTTAAACGTAATCTCTGGATCGACCTCTAGCGTAGTTTTTGAGTTTAACCTGCAAACAGACATAGATATAACAACACAACAGTTCACACCAACCATTTATCTTGTGACCTCATAAACTGGAAGAAACATCATGGCAGATATAAAGAAGGTATCAGCTAATAACCATATTTATCTACCGGGCTTGGATATGTATGTATGAGTCATGCTCTTACAGTCTATTTTGATGGGGATTGCGGTTTCTGTACAACCGTCAAGAAGACGTTCGAGAAACTTGACTTCCTCAGACTTCTGAAATTCGTTTCCTTCAGGCAGGCCATAAACGAGGAGCTTCCGGTCTCAAGGAAAGAGCTGGAAACCGCGATGTACGCCATAAGTTCTTCCGGAGTAAGATATAGGGGCATGGAAGCTGCGGCTGCCATGATGAAAAGAACGCCCGTATTGTTTGTCCCTTCACTCTTTCTTGAGGTGCTTAACAGAATTGGTGTTGGTTCGCGCCTTTATGATATGATATCTGCCAGCAGGTACTGTTTCTACCCTGGTTCCCCTGGGAAGGAGTGTAGGCC
>JAJYZI010000051.1 GCA_021800105.1 Thermoplasmata archaeon | reverse complement strand
CATTGAGTATGGTAAAGAGGCAGTTATGCGTCTTATTTCGGGCAGCAAGCAGAGAACTGTCTATCAGTATCTCGAAAAACAGGTAAGGAACATCAAGCTAAAGAAACTTGAAGAATCCTTCAAGTAGCTTCTCATTTTTGTTCTGCAAAGGGGCTGCAAAAGAGATCATTTCCATGTAAAGCGCAGAATGATTTCTGATACATTTACTGGCGCATTACAGGCAAGAACCTTATATTCCTTTCAGATACAGTAGAAAAGCGGGGTAGGGTAGTTAGGAAATCCCGACGGGCTCATAACCCGTAGATCAATGGTTCAAATCCATTCCCCGCTATTGCAGTGTTTTTCGCTTATTTCCTCAATGATTGCCTCAACATCGCCTTCGTTGTTAAGAATTTCGCAATCAAAACCCTGTCTTGTGGCAGTTTCATAGGTGGGCTTGCCGATGCAGAATATCGTCTTGCCCCTGAATTCTTTTGAGTGAATATCATTGCCTAACAGATGCGCAAGACTAACGGCTTCCATTGAAGAAGTGAGAATTAAGCCTTTGCATTCTTTCTTAAACAGCATTTCTTCAAGATCGGTGGAATGCAATTCTTCTATTTCATAAAGATCGAAACATCTGTAATTATGGCCTTCAGAAGCGAGGTATTCATCTAGGATTGTGTTATGCTGTTTACTCCTGCAGAGGGCAATACGCGATTCTTTTCGCGATTGCAGAGAGATCAGTTCGATCAATCCTGAAGAGTTCTGTTCAATTGGGACAAGCACTTCCAGTCCTGACCGCAAAAAAGGCTCAGCAGTTCTCTTTCCGATGCACATTATCCTGAAACTACCCGGTATCGCAGCCTTCAAGAATATTTCAGATCCGATGCTGCTTGTAAGGACAACGAAATCTGGAGAATATTTCTCAATCTGGTCTCTTAGCGTCCTGGGATTAGCGTTTCCCACTATCCTTGTCAACGGTACGTTCTTTATTTCAAAACAGGAAGCGTTTGCTCTTTCCCTGTTCTTTTCTGCAGGTCGAGTTGTGATCAGGAAGTTTCTTTTTTCCATCTATATCCAAAGGTCTCCGGTATTTTCTTTCTTAAGCTACGGGCAAATTCCGAAGCATCTTCATCATTCATGACAGAAGATTCAAAGTCCCTGTATTCTCTTCCTGCAAGTGAATATATCCTGACGAAGAGGCTTGCGGGTTGGTCTCCTCTTGCAAGAACAGCAACTGGGTCGTTGCACGAGAGTCCAAGTTCGGAAAGAACAGAACGTTCCAGAAAAAGCTCTGTAAGTGCAACATGATCAGATATCTTCCTCAACATGGAAGAATGCGCTGATCCACTGGCTGCGGTGATTGCTATTATTCCCTGGTTTGCAGCCGGTGGGAAGGAGCGAACATCCAGCGTATATGCATTTTCCTTCAAATTAAGCCGGTCATAAGCAGCTTTTGCCATCATGACAGCATCATACTGTCCATCCATGTATTTCTGGATTCTCGTCTCTATATTGCCTCTTATACTCTTAACTGACAGATCCGGCCTGAAAAACTTAATTTCATGAATCCTTCTCAGACTGGACGTTCCTACCACAGATCCTGGTTTCAACTTGTCCAGTGGAGTTTTAGAAATAAGGACATCCCCCACTGCTCCTCGTCTCAACGCACCGGCTATTTCCACTTCCTCTGGAATTACTGTAGGAATGTCTTTGGCACTGTGCACAGCTATATCGATTTTCCCCTCAACTATCTGTCTATTAAGTGCAGATACAAAAACGCCAGTTCCACCCATCTCGTAAATCGGAGCGTCCTTATTGATATCCCCTGCTGTTTCCACCTCTATTATTTCGGTTTCAATTCCAGAACTATTGAGAAGATCTGTCACCATTCTGGCTTGAATAAGTGCCAGTTTACTGCCCCGGGTGCCTACCCTTATTCGTGTCATTGCTTGAAGAACTCCTCCGTCATGGAAATCAGCCTGCCCATGTCTTTTTCTGTGTGCGCGAAACTCACGAAATTTGTTTCAAAGGTGCTGGGCGGCATGTAAATGCCTGAATCAAGTGCAAACCTGAAATAGCGAAGGAATTGCTTCTGATCTGAACCTATTGCATCAGAATAATTCCTTACCTCCCGTCGGTTGAAGAAAATCTGGAACATTGTTCCGATATGATTTACGCTGCACTGAACGTATCTTTCTATTACGCTGGATAATTCAGAGCTCATTTTTCCTATCATTTTTGTAAGGGATGAATAATCTGCCTCCTTAAGAACGCGAAGTGTCTCTTTTCCTCCAAGCATGGATAATACATTTCCGGAAAAAGTGCCAGAAACATATGTTTTGCCTTCCGGAGAGACCTGATTCATTATATCCGCACTGCCGCCAAAAGCGCCAATTGGCAAACCTCCTCCAATGATCTTTCCCAGAGTTATAAGATCAGGTGTGACACCAATCTGCGTATAATATGCCCCATAGTGGAACCTGAATCCGGTAATTACCTCATCAAAAATAAGCAGTATATCATTTTCTGAAGTTAGCTCCCGCAGATCTGCAAGAAACCCCCTTTCTGGAAGTATAACCCCAGCATTTCCCATGACCGGCTCCACGATTACTGCTGCCACCTTCCCCTGTTTCTCTCTAATCACTTTTCTGAATGAGTCTATATCATTGAATGAGGCAATAGCAACTGATCCTGCAACTTCTTCGGGAATGCCCTGTGACGAGGGTTCTCCATGCGTCAAAGCTCCACTTCCTGCCTTGATAAGTGCATAGTCATGTGAACCATGAAAACAGCCTTCTGCCTTTATGATAATATTCTTCTTGGTGTATGATCTTGCAAGTCTGATCGCATGCATTGTTGCCTCTGTTCCAGATGAAGTGAACCTCATCTTCTGCATCGCAGGAATAGCCTCCTTTATTGATGACCCAAGATCAACCTCAAATTCCGTTGGGGCTCCAAAATTAACTCCAATCTCACTGGCCTTCGAAAGTGCTCTCTTCATTGACGGGTGTGCATGCCCCAGAATTAGAGGACCGTAAGCAAGGCAATAATCTGTATAGCTGTTGCCATCGACGTCGTAAATCGATGCCCCCTTGCCGCTGGCAATATATCTTGGATATGGCTCATATGACCTGACAGGCGAATTTACCCCTCCGGGGAACAACTCTTTGGCTTTTGAGAATTGAAAAGAAGATTGTGTCATGCCTGGAAATAACATATTAAGATTAAACGTTGCCACTTGGTCTGCAGTCAGTTAACCTCTTATATGTATGGTATCATCTCCATCCAGAAGGATTTGTGGTTTCTGATTTTTTATCTTGGAGTAAGTTGACTAGTTCCATGAACATAGCAAGCACATCAAAATGAACTACCACAAAAAGTGGAAAAATACATGTGCAGCAGATAAATCTGGAGGGAAGGGCAGGGTAGACATGAAAGCAATTGCACTTCCTAGGAAGTCTGCAGAAAAGGCGCTGAGATCTATCCTTAGATCGGGTATTGTCGACAAGAAAAAAAAGATAACAGCGGATGCAGATTATGTATATGTTCCTGTGCTTGCAGACCCAGGCTTTCGAAGTCACCGTATTGTTGACGTTGATCCTCAGGAGAGGCAGACCCCAGAAGCTCCAATATTAACAATATCGAGGAAAGCAAGTGAAATTGGAATCAAAGAAGCCGTTTTACCGAGAAGGTGGGTTAGATACGGTGATTCTGTTATAATCCGCTATGAGGGCCCAGAACCACGGCGCCTAGCCGAAATAGTTGCCGGGGTGCTCAATGCAAAGTCGGTTTACAGGTATTCCGGAAGGATAAGTGGAATATTGAGGGTGCCCTCACTTGAACTTCTCTTTGGCAAAGGTGGTTCTGTCACTCATCTAGAGAACGGAATAAGGTATGCCTTCGATCCATCTAAAATAATGTTCTCACCTGGCAATGTTGGCGTGCGCGGATCAATGAGAGACCTAGACGTAAAGGGAAAAAAAATCTTTGACATGTTTTCCGGGATAGGATACTTTTCGATACCGCTTTCAAAATATGGCAATCCTAAACATATCTATGCAGCAGAGATCAATCCTGCTTCATACCAGTATTTATTGACCAACATCAGGAAAAATAAGGTCCAAAACGTCTTTACAACATACAACGCAGACTGCTCAACAATAACTCTGCCGGAAAAGGCTGATTTGATTGTTATGGGGCACTTCAGCTCACCCGCTTACATTCAGCATGCAGTTGATAACCTTAAGATCGGAGGTGTTATCATGATGCACCATCTTGTGTCAAGCGAGAATCTTCAAAATTCTTCTCAAGTGATAGAGAAAAAGTTACAGGATCATGGTATAGCATACAGAATAAGCTCAAGCAGGGTAGTTAAATCGTATTCACCTCATCACTGGCATGTTGTCACTGAGGTTATGATTTCATGAATTATCTACATTCATTTAACGCAATATAATTTTTTAATTGTATACCTGAATTCACTCAAGGAAATCCCTTTATATGCAATTTAACGATACTACTTTATGGATGTCGTAGTCCAGAATATCTATGACTATTCCAGTGATATCAGCAAGACACTTAACGGTGCAGTAAAAGAGGAATTGAAGAAAAGACTTGCTGACTCCCTTTTAGTGGCTTATGGTGCTAGAGATGCAGAACCCATTAACGCTGAAAGAGGCGCACTCCTGCCCTCAACTGGAAAGCATAATTCAACTGTATATTTCACCGATCACAAAGCGGAGAGCTCGGTCGCCACGATGCTCAATGGCTCAATGACGCGATATTTGGACTTCAATGACACTTACCTGTCAAAAGAAGCACTTCATCCGTCAGATAACTTTCCACCATTGATAGCGCTTGCTGAATCCCTTGGCAAGAAAGGTCAAGATTTGCTTGAAGCGGCTGCACTTTCATACTCCGTGATATGTGGCTTGTCAGATGCAGTTTCAATACGTGACAGGGGTTGGGATCACGTTACTTATATTTCAGTCTCTACGGCTGCTGGATTGGCTTATCTTGGTGACCTGAATTCAAAGAAGTTCGAGAACTGCATAAGCCTGGGGTTGAATAACAATATCAGCCTGAGACAGACGAGAGCGGGAGAGCTGAGTATGTGGAAAGGATTGACCGCCTCAAACGCATCCCGGAACTCAATCTTCGCTTATTTCCTGGCTGAAAGTGGTGTTTCAGGGCCATCCGATGTTTTCACAGGTGAGATGGGATTCTTCAAGCAGGTTTCTGGCAAATTTAACTTGCATCTGGAAATGAACAGGGTTCTCAAGACAATGATCAAGAATTATCCTGTAGAGTACCATGCTATGAGTGCGGTTGAGTCCTGTGAATTGCTTCACAATTCTCTCAATGGTGATATTAAGAGCATAGATGTTGAAACTTTTTCTGTTGCAGATAAGATAATCATAAAGGATCCTGAGAAGAAAAGGCCAAAGACAAAGGAAACAGCAGACCACAGCATGCCTTACCTAGTTGCGTACACCCTCCTTCATGGTCGCCCGGGTCCCGCATCTTACACAACTAATTTCCTGAACGACCGGAACATCCTTGCGCTAATCGACAAAATCAAATTCACCATCTCTGATAGATTTGACCAGCTCTACCCAGAGCACCTCCCCTTCAGGATAGAGATCAAGACATCATCAGGAGAATTTGAAAACGAGATTATAGATCCGAAAGGTCATCATCGTAATCCGTTTACGTGGGATGATATTATACAGAAGGGTCGAAGCATGATGTCCGAGGCGAGTGCCAGAGAGATAGTAACTGCGGTTAAGACGATAGAGAACCGGGACATATTTGAGATCATGGAGATCCTGGCAGATGTCCATCCTTAGAGACAACATAAACCTCGGCCCCGGTGAGATCAGGAGACAAATCAAATCGGGTTTTGTAGTTGCCGCAGGCGTCTTCAACGGGATCTCTGCAATTCAGGCAGAGAGAGCAGGATTCAGGGCGCTATATCTTTCAGGATCAGGGGTTGCAGCATGCATGGGTCTTCCTGACCTGTCTTTTACCACAATGACAGAAGTCGTCAACGAGGTGGGAAGGATAACAGATGTAACGAAGAGTCCACTGATCGTCGATGTCGATACCGGTTTTGGTGAACCGATTAATGTTACAAGAACCATACGACAGGTGGAAAAAGCAGGCGGCTCCGCGATACATCTCGAGGATCAGGTGCTCCCAAAGAAGTGCGGCCATCTCTCCGGCAAGAAGATAGTGCCAGAGGAGGAGATGGTGCACAAGATAAGGGCAGCTGTTTCTGCAAGGAAAAACCCGGATTTCCTGATAATTGCAAGAACAGACGCTCGATCCGTTCTTGGCGTTGAGGAAGCAATCCACAGATCCAACATTTACCTGGAGAGCGGCGCGGACATGATATTTACTGAGGCACTCGAATCCGAAAACGAATTCAGGAAATTTGCCAGGGAGGTTCGAGGAGACCTTCTTGCAAACATGACAGAGTTCGGCAAGAGTCCGCTTCTCACGACACAGCAGCTCAAAGAGATCGGCTATAAGGCGGTTATCTTCCCGCTTACAGCATTCAGGATATCCCTAAAGGCGACGCAGAATGCGTACGAGAAATTATTTTCGCATGGAACACAGGCCAGTATGCTGAATTCCATGATGAGCAGAAACGAGTTTTATGAAGTAATAGGCTATCATGAATACGAAAAGGAAGATAACGAACTGGCCGGTGATGAAAATGAGTGAGATAGAGGTACCAAGAGGACTTGCAGGTGTTATAGTAGATACAACAGCCATCGCGACCACAGATCAGACTGGAAATCTTGTATATCGTGGTTATCGTGCAGTAGATCTTGCGAGCAAGCATTCGTTCAGTGAAGTCGCTTATCTGATAGTTTATGGAGAAATGCCGTCCAGATCACAGCATTCTGAATTTGAGGAAAAGATCCTTTCAATATCCCATGTCGAGGACAGATATGTAAAGCTCATTCAGTTACTAAAAGAAAAGAATGTGCTTTCCTCCATGAGGACCGTAACATCAGCGCTTCAGATGGAGGGAAGCGACAGAATGGAGCAGCTGCTTCAAATCGCGGCGAAATTCCCTGAGATTGCATCCCATTCTTACAGAATATACAGGAATCTTGATATCATACATTCAAGTGAAAAAGATATTTCCAGAAGGATATACCAGCTTTCAACAGGCAAGGACGATCCGGAAAGAGCAAAATTCCTTGAAAAAATTCTTATTATGTACATGGAACATGAGTTCAATGCTTCCACATTTGCACTCAGGGTGGCTGCTTCAACTGGCACAGATCCTGCTTCTGCAATAAATGCCGCACTTTCAACACTTAAAGGTCCTTTACATGGAGGAGCAAATTCCGAGATCCTATCCTACCTGTTAAAGTTCAGGAATGAAGAGGAAGGAATTGATTTTGTCAGGAATAGGCTTGAAAACAAGCAGCTGGTAATGGGTTTCGGCCACAGGGTGTACAAGACAAAGGATCCAAGGGCACAGTTCATCAAGGAGGAATTGAGGAAACTCATCGGTGAGACTAAAAGATTCCAGATCGCCGATGCAATCGAAACCTACATGTGGGAACAGAAGAACCTGCCTGCCAACCTGGACTTTTACGGCGCATTCTACCTGAATGAGGTTGGAATCGATGAACCTCTCTATACTC
>JAJYZI010000050.1 GCA_021800105.1 Thermoplasmata archaeon | reverse complement strand
CAGGCACCCGGAACGTTTTGACGAATACATAATTCAGAGGGATCAGAAGATACTGGAACTGGTCGGCTCAAGCGGCCAGATAGAAATATTCGATAACGGAATAAAAATATATCCATGAGGCAATAATGTGACATCTTCTCACCCCTGAAGGGTTTGGGGTTTCTTGCTCACAAATCTTAATATCCCATTCTTAACTGATGGGCTATGGTCGACGATGGCCAGTCAATATTTAGGGAAATAACTAGAGACATAGCAAATCTAAGAAGACACATATCCATCATAGAGAACCTTCTCAAGGAACAGCCTCAGGGAATAATACGCATTTCACAGGAGACAGGGATACCGAGACATAAGATAAGGTACAGCCTGCGGATGCTGGAGCACGATAACATAATTCTCGCATCCAAGGAGGGTGCCATCATTTCTCCAGATTTCATAAAGAGCAAGGAAAGGGTCCTGGAAGAGTCTGAGCATGTTGTTGAGGAAATAAACGACCTGAACCAGAGTCTGAGGAGCATGCTTTCCAGGAAATAGTCGGTCTGTGCTGAAAAATGCTTAGAAAGAAATCTCTTGACCCCCAGGAATATACCATCAGGGAGGCACGCATTCCCGATGCAAGGGGAATTATAGAATGCATGCAGTCCGTTATGGACGAACGTGTATTCCTTGTCAGTGAATACTACCTGCTGACAGAAAGGGGAGAGCAGGACCGGCTCAGGAACATAGAAGATCTTACCCTGGTCCTGGATTATGGATCAGAAATAGTTGGAGTTTTGACTCTCCAGAGAGGTATGTACAAGAAAAACCGCCACACAGCCTCGCTTGGTATCGCGATCAGGAGCGGTCACAGGTCAAAGGGACATGGAACAGAGCTCATAGAGAATGCCATAGAATGGTCCCGATCAAAGGGCATAGAGAAAATAGGGCTTGAGGTGTTTTCCACTAATACAAAAGCCATAGAAGTATACAAGAAGATTGGGTTCACCATTGAAGGCGTCAGGGCCAGGCAGTTCAAGATCGACGGCAATTACGTTGACGACGTTTTCATGGCTTACTGGATCACCTGAGGGAAGATTCATGTATCCCACAGATCGTATTTTTGATCAGAAATATTAGATACCGATAAAAGTATTTTAGCCAGCTTTCATTTATGAAAGCTGTGCATGCATTCAGGAGTGTCATAGGCGTTCTTGCTCTGGCCCTCGGCGTTTATCTCATTATAGTGAATTCACTGTTCATCGGAGCAGTTGCCCTGCTGTTTGGCGGTTTCATGTCGGTCACTGGATTCACGACTCCTTCCGGAAGGCAGATATCGGGAAAAATAAACAACCTTGTCTACGCCAGCTTAAGGGAAAGAGGCATCGAGAGGATCAGGAAGGGAACTTTTCACGTTAGCGAACCTGATTTTCTCAGTTCCATAGAGAAGATCAAGGATATGTTTGGAAAACAGGCGGAAATGCCTGAGCTTGGATATGACTCCCTCTTCATACACTGCCAGTCTGAGACAGAAGCTGACAGGAACCTTTCCTACATAAGGTCTGCAGGACTCAGTGCATCCGTAATCCAGAACAAGAGAGACTGGCAGATTAAGATAGATTTTTCCCACTAAATTCGTACCAACTTTCCTGATATATGCGTGTGCAAGTAGGGGATAGCCTCATGCTATCCATAGGAGAAACAAGCTGAAACGATCTCGTTTCAAACGCGCTTCAGCCGCTGGTAGTTGATCTGTCTAAACCTTCTCCAGGGCGATGGAGACATCTTCGATTAGATCGTCACTGTCCTCGATTCCAACTGACAGTCTCATCAAATCATCCGTAATTCCATGTCGTTCGCGTATTTCCCGGGGAATCCCGGAATGAGTCATCAGTGAGGGAACCTCTATAAGTGATTCAACTCCTCCTAGGCTTTCCGCAAGTGATATGTATTTCAGGGAGCGTACAAACCTGTTCACACCATCATTATCGGCGTTGAGTCTGAAAGAGAGCATACCTCCGTATCCACTCATCTGCTTTCTGGCAATATCATGGTTTTCATGTTCTTCAAGTCCCGGGTAGTAAAGTTTCCTGACTTTTTTACTGTCCTTGAGATAAGAGACAATTTCAGTTGCGTTCCTCTCATGTACTTTCATCCTTACAGCAAGAGTCTTTATTCCTCTCATTGTGAGATAACTGTCGAATGGAGACATCACTGCTCCCATGGCATTCTGGTTGAATTTTAACTTATCAAAAATGTCCGGAGTGTTGGTGATCAACGCTCCTCCCAGGGAGTCGCTATGTCCGTTAATATACTTTGTCGTGCTGTGCACCACGACATCAGCACCAAGCTGCAACGGGTTCTGGAAATAAGGAGTTGCAAAGGTGTTGTCCACGGCGACAATTATTCCATTTTTTTTCGCGGCTCTTGACACCTCCTCTATATCTACTATCCTGAGAAGTGGGTTGGATGGAGTCTCAAAGTAAATCATTTTTGTGTTATTTGGCATGGATTCCAGTGGAACAGTTTCTGTCAAATCCCTCAGTTCATAGGTGATTCCCAGGCCCGAAAGAACAGTCCTGAACAATCTTTCGGTTCCACCATATAGATCATCAGAGGCTATTATATGATCTTCGGTCTTGAGCAGCGAAAGAAAAAGGGTTGTTTCAGCTGCAAGTCCTGCTGAGAACACGAGACCATATTTTGCATTCTCCAATGATGCAATTTTATTTTCAAGGGCCATCCGCGTTGGGTTCCCACTTCTGGTATATTCATAACCTTTAGTTGGTTTTCCAGCTTCTTTTCTGGCAAAGGTAGTAGATAGGTGTATGGACGAAACCACGTCACCAACCCCGTTTATGGTATCCGGTTCTTCCCCAACATGTATAGATTTAGTTGAAAACTTCATCAAAACTCACTCCATGAAGCCGTTTTGCCTCATCCAGTTATCGTTGTAAATTTTACTTAGGTATCTGTAACCGGAATCGGGGAATATCATCAAGATGTTTTTATCTCTGTAAGATTCGGAAATTTTCAATGCTGCTGCCAGTGCAGACCCAGAGGAGCCTCCGGCGAATATCCCCTCTTCCATTGCCAGTCTGCGTGACATGAGAAAGCTCTCCCTATCATTTACGGGTATAATGTCATCTATAACCGAGAAATCGACCGCGTTTACCAGATAATCCTCTCCTATTCCCTCAACTTTGTATACATGCGGCGTTACCATCTTTCCAGTCTTGAAGTAACTATAGAAGACCGATCCCTCGGGGTCGACACCTATAACCCTTACGTCAGGATTCTTTTCCTTCAGGTACTTCCCGATTCCGGATATGGTACCGCCTGTGCCTATCCCTGCCACAAGTATGTCTATTTCCCCCTCCATCTGGTTCCATATTTCTGGGCCTGTCAATGTGTAATGAGCCTCAATGTTATCCGGGTTATTGTACTGATCCGGGTAGTAAGCATTACTTTCCGTTGCTATCCTTCTGGCAATGCTGTAATAACTCTCCGGCGAGTCGTAGGGCACGTCAGTTTTTGTCACAACAACCTCTGATCCGTACGCTTTCATCAGGTTGATTTTCTCTTCGCTCATTTTGTCAGGAATCGTTATCGTACATTTGTAAGATTTCACCGCGGATATCATCGCGATCGAAGCGCCCGTGTTGCCCGACGAATTTTCTACTATGGTATCGTTAATTTTTCCAGCTTTTTCAGCCTTTTCGATTATATATTTGGCCATTCTGTCCTTCACGCTTCCGCCAGGGTTAAAAAATTCCAGTTTTGCAAAGAGTCGGTTTCTAGGGCCACCAATTCTGTTTATCTTCACAATGGGCGTGTTACCAATGGTTTCAAGTATGTTTTCGTACACTTTCACGGTATCCCCCCGATATGCTTAGCCTTTGCACGGATTATAATCCTTGCTCAGGTGCAAGCCTTGCATAAATCACAATGTTATTATACAACAATAATGAGTCATTGAACAGCAAAGAACACTTTCTCAAAGCGATTATTTCCTCTTTAGTAGGTTTAAAAAATATGTGTGATTTTTCCTATTTTTCGCCAGGATTAATCTCCGCCAGCTTGGACCAATTCCTGTATTTTTTTTCTATGTAGTAATCGAGACTATATTTGCTTGTTCCAAAGGCGCCGTTTATCAGTATGAGCAGAAGAAATACAAGCACATAAATTATGCTTGTGCCTATATCGGTCGCACCGTATATGTAAAAACCGCCGAAACCCTCTGGTACGGACCAGATAAAGAAGCTGAAGATTGCCCCAAGGAAATAGACTATTTTCCTCAAGAAACCAAGTAGTATTGCGAACGCAAATAGAGTCTCAACCAAAGCAATAAGCAATGCAAACAGGTACGGATCATGGGACGTTACATTGATCCAAAACTGAAACCACGGCATCATCCAGGAAGGCTGCTGAATCATTGAGCTCTGAATCATGGATTCGAACCCACTGAAGAATGCGGGTTGCCATTTGAGCCATGCATCAGCGAGCCATACCACCCCAAACAGAACGCGCATAATCACTTTATATCCGGCCATATTCCTTACAAACCAGTTTCCATTTACCATGGCATTCATTCTTTGATTCAAGTTACACCACTCCTCTTTCATATTTCTGGATAAGCTTTGATACGTTGCGTCTCAACAGAAGTGAATTAAGAACCACGGATGTGGAACTCATCCCCATGGCAAGTGCTGAAAGTATGGGCAGAAATGAATAGATCGATAGGCCAAACAGTGGGACAAGTACCCCTCCGGCTACGGGGATTAATGCAGTGTTGTAACCAAACGCCCATCCAATGTTCTGCTTGACCTTCCCTATGGTTTTTTTGCCTATGATCTTGGCATATACCACATCATTGAGATCGTTTTTGAGGAGTATGATGTCTCCACTCTCCCTTGCGATATCGGTGCCCGAACCCATGGCAATTCCGACATCGGCTGTTTCCAGAGCCACAGTATCGTTGATTCCATCTCCAGTGAAAATTACGTAATCCCCTGCTGCCTGATATTTCTTTATTATTTCTGATTTGTCTGCAGGAAGCACCTCGGCGTGAATATCATCGATTCCAAGCTGGTTTCCCACCCTTCTTGCTTCTTCCATGGAGTCTCCGGTTATCATTGAAGACCTAATTCCCATGGATCTGAGGCCTTTTATGGCGGAAACGGCATCCTTCCTGATGACGTAGGAAAGTGAAATGAACCCCCTTTCCTCGTTATCAACATTCACTGATACGGTCGATCCCCCTTCCTTCTTTGCTCTTGAGACCCTGATTTCCTTATCATTTACCCTGCCTGTAATCCCTACGCCGGGAATCTCCTTAATTTCCGTCGCTCTGAATAGAGGGATCTTCTTGTTCTCGGCCAACGCAACTATGGCTCTTGCGATTGGATGGTTTGAAGCTGATTCAACAGAAGCCGCTAGTGCAATAATGTTTTCCTCAGAGCCGCCAGGAGAGACAGAAATTCCTGTAACCACAGGATCCGGCTCGGTAAGCGTTCCGGTCTTGTCAAAAACGGCCCGCGTTGCTTTTGACAATCTATCCAGCGCACTTGCATTCTTCACTATTATGCCGTTCTCAGAAGATACGTTGGACGAGATAAGTAGAGTAATTGGTCCAGCAAGGCCAATGGCACATGGGCAGGCGATAACCACGACTGAAACAAAAGCAAGGATGCCTATTTCAAGCGCCAGCGGATATCCTACGCTTGAAAGATAGAAGTACCAGAAAAGCGAAGCCACAAGAGCGGATGAAATAACGACGGGAACGAATACCGAGGAGAAAACATCGGCAATTCTCTGAACTTTAACCCGGCCGGAAATCGCTCTCTGTATGAGTTCATATATCTGACTCACCGTGCTGTCTTTTCCAGTCCTGATTACGTTTATTTGAATAACGCCGTTAAGGTTCTTAGTGCCCGATGCCACAACCTGACCGGCGGACTTCAGAACAGGCTCCTGCTCTCCAGTGAGCGTGGATTCGTCCACCTCGCTCTTGCCTTCATATATTATTCCATCGACCGAGATAACCTCGCCAGGCTTTACTAATATTTTATCGCCCGGTCTTATCTCATCGGTCTTCTTGTCAGTGATATCACCAAGGTTGCCGATGTAGTGGACAACGTTGGGTATCATTCCAATTAGCTTGCTGGCTGCTCTGTTTGCCTTCATCTTTGTGAGGTTTTCAATGAAATTACCTGTTAAAATAAGTGTCACAATGAAAGACGACGCATCAAAATACACCTCGGAAGGTGGAATTGAGCTTGGTCGAGCGATTGTTACATAGGCGGAGAACACGAATGCAGTAAGGGTTCCCAAGGAAACTAGCAAATCCATGTTTGCCGATCTGCTCTTTAATGCATGATATGAACCCTCATAGAATCCGTAGCCAGAATAGAATTGGACAGGCAACGTCAGGATGAGGAGAAGGTAATTCAGGTAAAAAATAGAATGTGAAAAACCATACGTGATAACTATAACCGGAATAGAAAGTGACCACCCAACAATCAGTCTGCGCTTGAGCTTCTTGGCTTCGGTCTCAGGAGATGCGTACTTGTGCTGGCATGTTTTTGAGCAGAAATAGTATTTCTGACCCTCAACTTCTAGGAAAAGATCAGAACTTTCCGGGACATACATTCCGCAGACGGGGTCTGTAGGCATATAAATACTCCTTACCTGCTGTGCTTGAGTGGATTCTTGTCGAATTCTTCCTTGCATTTGCTGCTGCAAAAGTAAAATTCCTTGCCCTGAAATTCGCTTACAAATTCCGTATCTTCTCTTACTTTCATCCCACAAATTACATCTTTTTTCATAATCCACGCTCCTCATTCAGCAACAATTGTGCTCAAGGTTGTGATGAGCTTCTTCGCTCCGAGTATACTTGCCAGGATTGGCATCAAAACTTGTCTTGCACTCATCGCTGCAGAAATAGTATTTCATCCCGTCGTGCTCGCTTGCTATCTTCCTTTCTTTTATCTTCATCCGGCATACAGGATCAACTGTCATTTCCATGTTCAAAGCATTCTGGAATTGTTATTAAATGTTTATTATACAGAATGTATTTATAATGTTCCATAATTTATCGACATGAAAAGAAACGTGACGGAAATTGAACAAAGATTGATACACATATTGAAAAAAAATTCCAGAAAGAGTTTGATTGATATAGCCAAAGAACTTGGTGTCAGCAGGATTACTGCAAGAAAGGTGTTTGACTCGGTCATCCAGGCAGGAAAGATTAATAAATTTACAATCGTGCTTAACGAAGATGAGAAAGATCTTGCCATAGTGCATACGAGAGGGATTGAAAATTTACCAAACGATCTCGTAATTGAGAGTTTCAGGCTTATTGACAATACGTACATCGTGGTCATGTATTATGAAAATCTCACAAAGACTGAGGGGATTCCCATAATTAGTGTCAAAATAGCAACATCCAGGACCTTAAGTGAAAGTATAGGAAGGGCGGAACATTTTCATTGTGACTATTGCGGTAAAGAAATGAGTGGAATACCGATTGAGGTTGAATCACAGGGAAAAACTTACTATGCATGTTGCCCTAACTGCGAGCGTGATCTCAGGAAGAGAAAAGGAGATCTGGCAGATAAGTCCACAATGCAGAATTAATGCTCCTTACGATCATCTGAGCAGAAAACCAACTCCTTCGGGGAGGGGATGAATCCAAAGCAATTTCATGGAACTGAAGTATTGTATACAATACTTTTGCATTTATCCGGAAAACAGCCATGATTTGAGGTTTCTCTTGAGAATCAGGATCTC
>JAJYZI010000009.1 GCA_021800105.1 Thermoplasmata archaeon | reverse complement strand
CCTCCCCGGTTTCATATGGTTCCATGTATCTTGAATCCGAGACCTTGGGGGACATTGAATTCCCAAGGTTTTTAATTATATCAGAAGGCTTAAGGCTTATACCGGGTTTTTTGTATCTGCCCTCGCTAAGGCTCGGAATGATGGAAAAAATCAGTACCATAGCCAGAATGAGCAGAATCAGTAATATGGCTATGGGCAGATATCCCTCAAGCATGCTCTGGAAATCGCAAGATTGTATTTAAGAATTTATGAGTCCTGTTCAAGGAAATAACTATTTCCCAAGACTTT
Organism: Thermoplasmata archaeon; assembly: GCA_021800105.1. Taxonomy (GTDB): domain Archaea; phylum Thermoplasmatota; class Thermoplasmata; order Thermoplasmatales; family Thermoplasmataceae; genus UBA582. The sequence continues at coordinate 31,043 of JAJYZI010000009.1, read as the reverse complement.
TCGTACATTTTGAACAATTTTCCACATGTTTGCATCTGATCATCATTGACATTACCTGAGGTTCTTCAATTCTTTAATGATGTTTTCGGTAGCCCAGCCATAATTATAAAAGATAATAGTATCAGCCCGTTCTAATAGCGCGGCATTAACCGATTGATGAAGTCTGACCGGATTATATGCATAGGGGTAGGTTATGTTGATTCCTGCACGGATTGGCGTGTGATCGGGGACCTTTTTCCGAATAGCCGCAACATCATAGCTGATATCAGGTATATTCTGGAAGTAGGCAATAAGATCCAGCCCTTCAATCGTACCTGAAGGAAAGTCGAGGTCAACTCCTGAACCTAATAGGCCCTTGCTTGTGCTAACTATGCTGATACCAGTTCCAGATTGATTTGCCGCGTCAGAATACTCAAGTAAGAGATCTCTGCTGATTGACTTCTTATAAGACATAATATCTTCAAATCCGCTCTCCGTTAAATGCTTAGTCAGGTCTGAATCGTTCACTGCATCCGGATTTATGATCCCCGCCTGGCTCATGATCACATCATGTACGTGTTTAATGGCGCGTTCCCTTGCATCCTTTAGATCAATACCCTTTCCTCTTGCATTCGCTATGCAATCCTGGCAGAAACAGGTCGAAAGAAGGTACGATATCACGGGAGTTATCCGGATCCCCATGGCCTCATGATGCGATCCATGCGGGAATGAAGATGGAAAAAATGCAGACTCTAACTCAATTTCTCCTATATCATAACCAGTGCCGAGGGACGATATCAAAGAAGTCAGATATTTTCTTGTGTCTGACTTTACGGGACAGAGAAAATTAGCGTCAGCCTCACCGTACATGTTCTCTACTGCAAGGTCTCTGTGATCTCTGGCAAATACGGCATTGTGAAGACATACAGTCCAGGCATTGACTGTTATGGAATAATCCCTCGCAGTATCAACCGCCTCCTTCAATATGTCCATGTTGGAATAGTATTTACTCTTCAGCGGCTGAATCCTGCTGTTGCTGAAGTGCATGTTTGAAGGATCAAAATAGACAACGCCTTCCTCCGCGTTGTAAATTTTTCTTCTTGGATTGTGCGGAAGAAAAAAGCGCCCGGAATGGTAGCTAACAGCCAGGTTTATGAATTCAATTCCATTTGAGGCGAGTTTGGGCAATACATTCCGTGCCCCCTCGTCGGCCAGATCCCAAGGATGGACATAAATTCCCAATCGCATTGCATTGTAGCCCACAGGTGCACTAAATTATTTGCTTTCACTCTTCTTGTTTGCGCAAAAGATTGAGTATCCGCGATAGCGAGAGTAAATTTTTAATTGCACACCAGATTATGAAACGTTGAGAGGTAAGAAGTGCGTTGAATGCGGTGCAGTGCTAACACCTTCTGACACTGTCTGTCCTTACTGCGGTGCAATTCAACCCTCGGTGACGGATACGAGAACGTTTGTTGATGATGACGAAGCGAAAGGCAGGAGGAAGAGTTATACCGATGGCAGGTCATTCCTGCTACCGGGTGAAGAGGTTGTAGGAACCTTCGTTCCCGACAAGGAATTTAAGAGAAGGGCCTTCAGGACTTCTTTTCTTGCCTCTTTTATAACCTTATTGTTTTTAACAGGCATTGGAATACTCACGGGAATTAGCGGGTTAGGACCATTGTCCGCCTTGACGGTTATCTTGTTTGTTCTAACGTCCGTTGGGGTCCCACTTATAATATCGCTTCCAGTTTCGTTGCTGCAAATTAAGAAGATTTTCTCAGTAGTCTATGTGATAACAGATAAGAGAGTTATAATTCCGCAGCTAAGAAAGAAGAACGGTCCAGTTATAATGCCAATTCCTGATATTTCAAGAGCCGTAGTAGTCAAAAGCGGCAGGATTAAGTCAGAAGGCCAACAACAGCAGTATTCATTGGCATTTTTGCCCGCAGGATCCACTTTATTTTCAAATCAAAGCAGTCCCGAGGTTTCGTATAGAGAACTGTTCAATTCAATGAGAGGTTCCGGCAGGCAGGCTTCGCTGAGAATTCTGTTGACAAACTCATTCAGGATCCTTTCGCTCGATGAGGCCCAGAAGGGTCTCTCCATGTTCAATTCGCTGAAACAACATGCCGTGGATAGTATCAGGAATTAAAGACTACTTCTGTGTTATTCTCTTCCTTGATTCTATTAACCTGATTAAATCCCGGGGATCAAAGGGCCTCGACGTTCTTTGCTTTACTGCAGCAATCAATTCGCCGGGACTTCCTACAACATCATTGCCTGACAACTCATTCAAAATTTCAGATAATCTGACATCTGACAAAGGCTCTATAGCGTCTGTTATTCGAATATCCTCCAGACTGGTTCCCTTTGAGATGAGTTCAAGTGCCGCCTCCATAGATATTTCTCCAAGAGATCTCCCCTTTATTATTTTGGCCACACCAATTATTGTCTGATCGTCAAGAGATATTCCGCTTTTTTTCTCTATCTCCGGCAGCCTCTGAAGTATGAGCCTTGCTGAGTACCTTGGCGTTAACTGAGCCGAAAGGGAGAGAAATAAACCAAGTTTCGCTTCATTAACCAGCGTGGAGGCATCTTGAAGCGATATGTTATAATCAATTGAAAGTTTCTTTATTCTCTCTTCAGCAGAGAGCTTTCCAAAATCCATTGCAGATTCAATTAGTTCCTTTGATAAGCGTATCGGCTCGAGGTCGGTTTCTGGATACATGCGCTCTGATCCGGGAAGTGGGCGGAGAAAGGCGGTTCTCCCCTGATCTGAAAAGTATCGCGTTTCATCGAGCTTTAGATCTAGAAGGTGACGGATCCTGGCTGGGATTTCGCTTTCAAGTATTGACGCTTTTGAATCGTTTGCAATTACAAGCATGAATGCGTCCAGTGGTCTGCAGTCAGCCTTTTTAGATAGTATCATGACATCATTCTTCGTTAGTCCGTAACCGGGAAGTTCATCGGAATGTAAAATTCCCTGTACCGCAAAAACTTTCGTAAGATCTGCAATTTCCCTTCCAAGGCGTAGCTCTGAAGACTTAAGCACGCCGGACATATTTGTTAGTTTAGATAAATAAACATGCTTCCCTTCTTTCAAGCCCCTGCTGATTATTGAGCTGCCTGACCCTTCAAAGTCGGCGCTCACATCAGTGAAATGAAATTTTTCAATCGGGAACCCCCCACGTTCATTGATAACCGATGAGACCTTTTCGAGCATCAGCTGTCGCTCCGTTTCACTTTCTATGGCCTCCTTAATCTGGGAGATTCGAGATATTCCCTTTATCTCCACTCTTCCGTGCCCCATTGACATGTTGACATCCTGCCTTATAGAATCTGCATCGCGCCTGGCCATTCCGGTTGTCATGGCAGTCAGTCCAATTTTCCGCGCAACCTCAATGGCATGATCTTCGTCGACCACGTCAGGATCCGTGGTTATTTCAATAAGCGGTATACCCAGGCGTCCAAGGGAATACCGGACAGAATCACCAGAGTCAGATAACTTTCTGGCTGAATCTTCTTCCAGACAGACCGATGTTATGCCCACCCTGCCTTTCGATGTCTCAATATTTCCATTCACTGCTATAAGGGACGTTCTCTGGAATCCCGATGTGTTTGATCCATCAATGACTATCTTTCTCATGCATTCAATAACAGGCAGAACTGTGCATCCGAGAGATGCAGCCACCTTGAGCGCCGTGTTCAACGCGTCTTCGTTTATAGATCTGGGTGGTTCCTCATCATAGTCCACGAGGCAAGTATTATCCGGACATTCATAAGTGAAGGACCGGTCCCTCTCTTCCTCGTATCTGGCCGCCCTGTCAACTGCGCCGGATTCGCCGCTGGCTGGCCTAAGTTTACGGTGAAGCTCGAACGAGCCGACTTCTTTCCCTTCCACAGGGCACCTGCAGAACAGCTTTCCAGTATTCAACTGCACATGCACTTCTAGGCCAATTTTCAAATGATTCCCCACTATAATTCACCACCCAACAGGGACCTTTCAGAAATCTCTCCTCTTAGATTCTTAGTCATCCACTTTTCGAATTCATCAGAATGATGCGCAAGTACGTACATGGATTTAGCCAGAGCGGTTTCAGGAAGCATGTTCTCAAGAGGAACTGCTCCAGCAGCAAGAAGCTTCCTTCCGCTGGCATAGACTTCAAGGTCCACTCTTCCATAAAGGCACTGGGATGTTATCACAAAATGTTTTCCCTCATCTGTCAGCTCCCGAATTTTCGGGAGGAGACGATCTGCCACATGGCCTAACCCAGTTGCCATTATAACAACTGCCTTTTTCTTTTTTGAGAATGATTCCAGATCATCCTCATTGGAAAGTGGGTTGAAATAGTAAATCCCTGCTGCCAGATCGAGCTTGTCAGAAAAAATAGTTTCCTCATCTGGTTCCTTGATCTCCCTGCTAAGCAGGACTTTTCTATCTATGATCGATCCAAGTTCGCCTGACTCAATTGCCCTGAATGCGTCCCTGCGTGTTGTATGCATTTTGCGTGCCCTGACACCCCTGATCAGGGTCGATCGCCCATCGGATATTGATGCATGCATGCATATGCCTACCTCTCCAATTTGCTCCATTGAAAAACGCACGGATGCCTCGATGTTCTCAAACGCATCACTACTCGGCCTGTCAGAGCTTCTCTGAGACCCCGTCAAAATTATAGGACCTCTCTGTTTTTCAAACATGAATGCGAGCGCTGATGCTGTGTAGGACATAGTGTCAGTACCATGCAAAAGAATGACTGCATCCTCCTCATCCAAGGCCTTGCTGACCAGCCTGCCGATCCTTATCCAGTTGTCCGGTTTCATGTTCTCGCTGAGTATGCTGTCTATAATATTTGCCTTCAGTGTTATCTTTTCCTTAATGTCACGAATCGAGTCGAGGATGAAACTTATATCTTCGGTGGGCTTGACTGCACCTGTTGCGTAGTCTACCTTGCTTGAGATTGTTCCGCCGGTGGATAGAAGACTTATTTTTCTGGACCCGGAACCTATAGTTGCAACCTCCATCGCATGCTTGCTGTTGCCGTGGCTTTCTTCCAAGATCTCGACCAGTTTTACTGCCTTGAAGGAAAACCTGACGTTATATCCGCTTGGGAGCTTGAAAACCAGTTCATCGCCGTCACGCTTGATAAACGTGACCTCAAGAACCTGCCCTTCGTGCTCAATCTTCAGCCTGGTTCCGAATTCCGCGAATTCCTTCCCTGTCATCCTAACACCTTGATCAGCAAGTACCCTTTCCGGGGCATAATGCATCGCAGTGGCAGATAACATCAGCCAATAAAAGCTTAGTTCACTAAAGCATTCAAATAATCAGTATTCAGAGAGAGTCCTGTTCCTGCTGGAAGATGGTAGCCCAAGCATAGATGCCAGTAACGTTGCATTTCTGGGAGCATTTCCCTGAGGATGGTTGTTAAAATATACATAAAGATCGGCGTATCTTGATGCTGCATCCTTGATTCTTGCCGCAATTGTATTAAGTTCTGCTTGGCTGTAACTATAAAGGTACCTGTCCATACCTTGGCTGTTCGGGTTAGCCCATTCCTGTGCATTCTGGCCATGTAACCGGACATAGGACCAATTGGTTCCAGACGAGATGCCGCCAATTTGTTTCTCTGGGCTGTCAACCGCAACAATGCTCACCGACCTTTCGGACAATTTATCGGCCAGTTCCGAATTATTGTAAAGATCCCTGTTTCTAAACTCAACTGCATACCTGTACTTGGAGGAATCTACCATTGAAACCAAAGTCAGAAGGTTATCGATGTGCTTAGCCCCAAAGAATGGAGGAAGCTGGAGCAGAACTGCCCCAATTAAGCCCCCTTTATGCAATATTTCGAGGACGGATGCCTCAAATGACTGCACGAAATGGCCGGCAGCTTCACCATTGCGCAAAAGCATGTCATGAGACATGTCCCTTGGCAGCTTGACTGAAAATCTGAATCCCTGAAACCCTCTAACCTTCTGCACCCAGGATGAAACCATTCTTTCGGTAGGTATCATGTAGAAAGTGCTGTTTATCTCAACCGACCTGAACTTGTCTGCGTAATAGGTAAGTTTATCATGACTCGGGTCGGGGTAAAAATTACCTTCCCAATCTTTGTAAGACCAGCCGGAACAACCGAGATAAATCATTTGGAAGCCTTGAGCATCTCCCTAGCAATTATGATTCTCTGTATCTGGTTTGTCCCCTCATAAATCTGTGTTATCTTTGCATCACGCATGTGACGTTCTGCGTCAAAATCTGTTGTGTAACCATAGCCACCGAAGAGCTGGACACAGTCAGTTGTTATACGCATTGCAGAATCCGATGCATGAAGCTTTGCCATAGATGATTCCAATATGCACGGTTCATGGTTTTCCCATTTCTTGGCAGCATGATACGTGAGGAGCCTGGAAGCTTCAAGCTCTGTCCCCATCTCGGCAAGCATGAACTGGATTCCTTCGAATTCTGAAATTGCCTTCCCGAACTGTTTCCTCTGCTTTATGTAGGACATGGCTTCATCAAGCGCGCCTTGAGCAATTCCAACCGCCTGCGCGGCAATTCCAATTCTTCCTGCATCAAGTGTTTCCATCACCACCCTGAATCCATCATTTTCTTTTCCCACAATATTTTCCGCCGGTATGGCAGCATCCTCAAACACTATTTCGACGGTGCTGGACCCACGTATTCCCATCTTGTGTATGTCCCTGCTTACCCTAATTCCTGGGAAGCTTGACTCTGCAACGAAGGTAGTTATACCGCGGTGCCCCTTTGTTGGATCAGTTACTGCGTCAAAGACAAAGAATTCAGCAATTCTGCCGTTAGATACGAAGATCTTAGATCCATTTACAATGTAATTCGATCCCTTTTTAACGGCCTTTGTTTTGATGGAAGCTGCGTCGCTTCCAGCACCCGGCTCAGTTATCGCAAGACCGCCAACGCTGCCGCTTGCTACCTTGGAAAGATATTTCTTCTTCAAGGGTTCGCTCCCAAACATTAGTAGGGGTTCGGCGAATAGCGTCAGTGCCCCATCAAGCACCAGTGCAGTGCTCGGACATGCCTTTGAAAGTTCTTCTATTGCTCTTACGAGGAAAGAGAAGCTCAATGAGTTTCCGCCATATGCTTCTGGAATATAAGATGAGAAGAGACCCATTTTTACCATCTTGTCGATGAGATCTTTTGGAACAGATTCTTCCTCATCAATCTTTTTAGCAAGTGGCCCGACTTCTTTTTGGGCAAAATCTCTTACATATGAGAGGACATCTTCCTCAAGGGTGGTCTTGTCTTCTTCTACCATGGAAAACTATATGTGAATTCTGATTAATTGTTTTTCTTTGTTGTCTCTGTACTACTGATTTATCTCTACCTTGAGCTCTCTGAGTAGTTCAGCGCTGATTCGTGCACTTTCAGAATAAAGTGGATGCCTTGTCTCGATGAAGGCATTCCTGCTTTTCAGGAATGCCTGCTTTTCGCCTTCTGAAAACCTGAATTTCAGGTATTGTAGAGTGGACTCAAGCGTTTCCGTGGATCGACCCTCTTCAGGGATAGCCTTAATGGAAAGATCATCAAATGTAAGGTAGACCATCTTCTCAATCCCCGCAAGCTTGGGCATGCTGCTTGTCATAGTCTTTTCATCTGGAAATTCGATAAACATTGTAACGCTGAACTCGTTTTTGCCAGGAAGAATTTCACTGTAAATGCTGATTAGATCCTTGACCTCTTCCTGGTCGTGTATCTTTTCAAGATAGATCATCTCGTTTATCTGGTTCAATACAATTTTAGGGTGTTCAAAAAGGAAGCTGAATGTTTTTGTGACCAGCCGCCTGCCTCTCTCAAGTGATATGACATCCCTGTATTCGTCATCCCGTATGTGCTCGTACTGGTCTGGAGTGTGCAGATCCTCCGGCTTTATCTTGTACATAAATTTGGTCACTGAGTGTTCAACGATGCAAGTGTCTTCTCGTATTTCGCAGCATGCGACTTCTCTGCTTTTGAAAGAACCTCGAACCAGTGTGCAATCTCCTCGAATCCCTCCTCCCTGGCTGTTTTCGCGAATCCAGGATACATCTGGGTGAATTCATACGTCTCGCCCGCTATTGCAGATTTCAGGTTCTGTGCAGTTGTTCCTATTGGTTCACCCGTTACTGGATCTCCAACCTGCTTCAGATATTTCATGTGCCCGAATGCGTGGGAAGTTTCGCCATCGGCAGTCGATCTGAAGACCGATGCAACTTCCTGATATCCTTCCTCATCTGCGGTGAGTGCGAAATAAAGGTATCTCCTGTTTGCCTGGCTCTCTCCTGCAAATCCTGCCTTCAAATTCTCAAGCGTCTTGCTCTTTTTCAAATCCATGATAATCATACTGTAATTTTAAACCGATATTTTACTCTTTTCTAATTTTTGCTTCTTATTAAAAAATAGTAAATAAAAATTATATGAATTCTCCTGCCCTGCTTGCAACGGCAAAGAGTGCAACATAACGTGGGACCTCCATTTCTCCTGAAAGAGAATATGTCACGCCTTTCATGGTTATGGTCATTGGCCTGTTGATCTTTATCTTATCATGCTTATCCAGAAAATCTTCAGGTATTGCAGAGTAAAGTGGATTAAACTTCTCCAGATCATGCAACTGGATCCGTGTAACTGCCAGGCCGGTTTTTCCATGCAGGCTTCCCGGGAACCTTATCAGCCTGTGGACATCGGTAGTTACTGGTTCATCAATTTCGCATTTAGTCCTGTCTATGGCCTCTTTTGCAATCAATTCGCATATCTCAAGATCCTTGGACCCCATTACTGCGTATTTCCTTATACCCGGTGTGAGAAATGTATCAACCTTTCTTGCCGCATTTCCTTCCATCTTCACGAATTTTTCCAGGCTCGAAAGATATTTTGTTACCAGATCCTCCTTCTTGAGGATTGTCTTCAGTTTGGCAATGCTTTCTGGCAGGTTTTTTCTTATTCCATCATAAAAATGCACTATATCGTTATCAACGATGCTGAACCAACCCGACGCGCTCCTCCTGAAAGTATCATGAACGTTTAGAATTGAAGATAATGTCACACCCTCACCACGGACGAGGTTGGATATCTCTCTTCGAGAATTCGAATCTAGCGGATATATTCCATCATCCTGCACATGAACGTGGTAACCCCTGCCACCGGAAAAATATAGCTTGATTGAATCATCACTTATACCAAGCATCCCTATCAGAAAGGTGAAAATTAGACGAAGCGTGTGCTTCTTGACCTCGTCCAGGATCTGCTCATATGTCATGGAAGAAGCGCCCTCAAGATGATCTGCATCAAGATCAAAGATTAGCTCAGCACCCTTCCAGCCTTTCTCCTGCATAGAACGTTTTGTCGGATAATCATAATAGGCAAGGCTGTAATACATATGCCTTGGAACTATACTGGTCAGAAATTTGCTCAGTTCCTCCCTGCCATGAAGAGAGCGGTGCCGGATCATTGTACCGCCGAATGGGATGAAACCGATTTCTCGTGAGCCAAGCAGATCAGGTATTTCATACCTGAGGTTGCTGTAGTATTCACGGAATACCTCCTTCATCCTGGTTTCAGAATCCATTTTCGATAGAACATCGATTAATGATATTAATTAGATTTGTATTCAGAGTGAAGTGAATAAAATCATACCTGCCCTTATCATGATTGTTCTTATAGCCCCGGGAATAGCGGTCGTGACCACGGCAGCATCATCTTCAAATCAATCGTTCCAAGTGCATGTGGAAAGATCTTTAGGATCTGCTGAAAATTACTCAACCCTTCAGCTCTTTTCTTCTGTACCCGGCATTGCTTTTCCCTATCTTAAGAGCCTTTCGGGCAACCTGATTACAACAAGTACCTCATTCGGGTTTATGGAAGAGATCACATTTCCTTCAAATGAGGGCAGCACAATTGCAAAGGATATTTCGATTGCATCTAACATGAGCGGATCCCTCTCTTGTGTCAATACAAACGCACCGTTTACCCCCTATGTCAGTTATCTCCCTTCACAGAGTTCTTCTGGATATTATACACCGCAGAATATATACCAGGCCTACTCATTCAACTCGTCCAACGCTGCAGGCATCACGGGTAATGGAACGAGTATTGCAATAGTAGATGCATATGGCGATCCGCTACTGAGGTATGACATATCTGCTTTCGATAATGTCACCGGTTTGCCAGCAATAAATCTTCAAATAATTTATATGAACAACACCCCGAATGCATATAACCAGAGCTGGGCGATAGAAACCGCACTTGACGTGGAGTGGGCACACGCCTCTGCTCCCGGAGCAAAAATCATAGTTGTGATATCGCAGGATGCTCAATCGTCTCTGACAGATGCTCTCAGCTATGTAATATCTAAGCATATATCGAATATAATATCTCTAAGTTGGGGACAGGCAGAATCAAGCGTCGGTACCAGCTCGATCGGGTCAGAGAACTCCATGTTCATGCTGGCCGCCCAAGAAGGGATAACCGTCCTGGCTGCAAGCGGGGATCTGGGAGCTTATGACGGAACCAAGACATTAAGCGTAAATTTTCCCGCAAGCGATCCGTATGTACTTGGAGTAGGTGGTACATCCCTTGATTACAACCAGGGGAAGTATGTTGAAACTGCCTGGGGAGGAAACCAGAGCGGAACTTCTTACGGCAGCGGTGGAGGATACAGCGAATTTTTTAACACACCATATTGGCAATCAAGTTTAGGTTTTAATGCGACTGCAAGAGGTGTCCCCGACGTGGCAGCAGATGCAAATAAGGGGACAGGCGTTCTACTGATTGCAGACGGCAAATCATATGTTGCCGGCGGTACAAGCCTTGCCACTCCCATATGGGCAGGAATTGTGAGCAGGATTGACCAGAAACTGGGGTATTCCGTTGGTTATCTGAATCCGGTTCTTTACCAGGTCTACAGATCACCGCTTTACCGGACTGCTTTTAATGATGTGACAAGTGGCGGGAACGGGTACTATCAGGCCGGACCTGGCTGGAATCCAGTAACTGGAATTGGATCACCAATAGTGAGTGGGCTGATTTCAGCGGTAAGCGAAATAGCATCAGAATATGGTGCAATGGCATATTTCAGAACGAGTTATGCGTTTTATTCGATCAACGGAACACTTTCGGTTTCCAACATATCACAGAACAGTCTATCATTAAACGGGACAGTTTTCTACTATCTTTCCATGTATTACACTAATACATCATATGTGCGCTTTGGGGTAGCCGTCAATTCCACTGGATTTTACAGCAGATTCTCCGAAGTGGATGGTTCAATTTCATTTTCCGACAATTCATATCTTGGGGTGCTCAAAAACCGCATGCTTTACGATCTCTATTTATCATATAACGGCAGCTATGTTTCTACAATGATCAACGGCACTTCTGCTGGAGTTTACCCGATAATGCAGTCTTTTGCCGGGTCTTCTGCTCCCTCAGTTGGTGTGGAGATATTAAAACCTGTGGACAACCTGTCGAGCATTCCAACCGCAGCCTTTAAGGGAGTTACTCTTCTTAATTTAACGGACCACACTATGCCTCTCGTAGCATACGAACTGCACTATTCAGGCCTGATTCAAGATCCAGATTACTCAACGATAAATGTAGCACAGAACCGGTCAGATTTCACTTTCACTTCAGGATTCAACAAAGGGAATGTAAACTTGAGCGGCACCAGCGGAACTAACACGACAGCCTCTGGTCCTTGTATCATATATTTCGCTGTTTATTCCAGTCATCCTACTCTCACGTTCAACTTAACTGAAACAGAAACTGCCATCTCTTGGAAGATTAATGGCTCTGTACAGCCATCTAATGTCATTCAATTTGCGAATCCTGGTACATATCTTGTCACTGCAGCATTCTATGGCGGGAATGTTTCGAGGGAAATAGTGATTCCAAAAATACTAAAATCAAGCCTCTATGTGAACAACAGGTACATTTTCTATAAGCCAGGCATAAACTATGTAGTGGATCATTCAGTGCAGGGGAGTGGCACTATTGGCTCAAATCTCTCTGTCTATGGTTTCCTAGGTCAGAACACACTTTCTATTTCCGCTGCAGGATATTTAGATAGCAATTTGTCATTTAGGGGTGGGATCTCAATAGTTACCAATCTTACTGCGATAAATGCATCTTTGTCGATATTTGTTTTTACAGCCAATGCGACCGTGAACTTCAATGGTTCGCTGCTTTCAGGGGCATTGGGTTCATATCATAAGTCTGTTGCGCCGGGAGTGTATTATCTTAACGTGTCAGCCCCTGGTTTCTACAGCAGGAACAGTACAATGCAATTCTCTCCGGGCCAAAACTACAGCCTTCAGTATTTACTGATTCCAACCGGACACGTATTTTCAATTCAAGGTATAGTTTCAGATGCAGTACATAAATTCCCGATAGAAGGCGTTCAGGTTTCTGCGGATGGGAACCTATTCGGATATAGCAATTATTCCGGATTTTACGAGATATTTGTAGCCCCTGGAACTTACAATTTCACATTCTCCAGCGCCGATTACAACTCCTCTATCATATCAGAGCACATGACTGCAAACATTACTGCCAACGTTGGACTTTTTCCGATTTCAGTTAATGTCTCCGAGGTCTATCGTGTAGACATAAGCTTTTTCTTCCCGATAGGTTATCTTGCACTTTATATAGCATGGAATCCACCGAGCCAGGCGGGAGTGCAGTCTTTCAGGATAGATTATTCTGCCAACTCAAACATGTCTGGTTACAATTACGTAACAGTATCAGGAAGTTCCAGTTATACGATATTATTCCCTGTAACTCCTGCTACAACATACTATGTGCAGATCCTTTCGATTCTCTCTTCAAACCAGGTTGTTGCCGGGAAGATATTTGCACTGAATGCGTCATCTTTGCCAGATATACTGATTAATCTTGCTCTCTATGTGGGAGTGATCACATACCTGGTTGTTGCAGTAAGGGTTCTGCACAGGGCATTCAGGAAGAAAAGAACTGTCTAGTATTCTTTCCTGATTTCCTTTACTGCATCCACCATGTTTTTCAATTTAGCGTAACCGACATCCCTGGAGCGTGTTCTTAGGCCGCAATCAGGGTTCACACGTATCATCACAGGATCCTGAATTGCATCTATCGCATATCTGATCCGGTCTTCTATGAGCTGTATGGGCTCTATGTAATCAACATGCACATCTGTTACACCAATGCCAATGAATTTTGTGCTGTCAATATCCCAGTAATCTTTCAACTCTGCAAATGCCTTCCTGTGCTCGCTCCCTGTGCCAAGCTCGTTTGTGTCCCTGTTTGCAAATTCCAGGTTGTACCCATGGAGTTTCAGTTCTGATCCCTTCTCAAACAGCATTCTGTAATCCGTGCTATAGCAGACATGAATGGAAAACTCACATCCATGGATTCCTTCGATTGATCTGTTCACTGATTCAACAACAAGGTCCATTTCAGATGGATGTGTGGTTGCTGCAGGTTCGTCAATCTGCACCTCAAAGACCTCTGACTTTGATTTTGACCATATTCCATGCAAATGACGGATCTCCTCGTTCAGTATATCAGCAAATGCAAGCGCAAGCTCCCTCTTATCCTTGTAATGCTCGTTGAATGACCAGTCCGCCATCGTGTATGGCCCAGTTATGGGCAGTTTAATATTTCGGGTTGCATTATTCATTATGAACCTGAGCTCATCGTCGTGAAAGCTGCTCTTTCTCTTTATTTCCGAAACGACGCTTCCCTTACGGTAATACCTGTTATCAAAGGATCTTACCGGCCCGAAAAACTCTATTCCTTCGAGTGAAGCTGCTACATGCTCATACATCTCCCACCTGTACATTTCGCCAGCAACACCGATATTGTCAAGACCTGCCTTGTTGAACAGTTCGAGCGTTTCAAGCGTGGCCTTTTCCTTAAGCCTGGTCAATTCTGGACCAGATGTTTTCCTGAAAACAGAGCTAAGGTATTGAGGTTTCCTGAAGCTCCCTATTTCCTGAGTGATAAGTATGCCGTTATTCATTTATTCACCTACCTTTCCAAGGATGCCTACTTTTTTGTTTGCTATGACAAGAGGTAGGAAGTCGAAATACTCAGTGTGTGTTACAAAGATTTCATCAAGCTTCAGGGCTGATGACATTTTTGTCGCACTTTTGCTTAGTTTTTCCGGGTTTTCCAGATATGTATTCTGGGCGTTCATCAAGGCTATTCCCGGGACTTCGGATTGCCTTGCTGCTACAACTAATTCTTTCTCGTTCGAAGCGATAAGACTGAATGGTCTTGCATCCTTGCTCTTGCTGAAAGGTTCATCAATCAAGCCGTATCTTACATAGAAGACCTGTGCTGAGCCAAAAATGTCCGAATTGCCCTCGTAGAAATGAGAATCAGGATAAGGTTCAAAAAGAAGAATTCGCTTCATTCTATGCTTCTTGATCAGGTCCAGGTAAATTTCTAGGAATGAATCCATTACTCTATCTCTGTTAAGTTCTGGCGATAAGAAGGACATGTTAACGATACTTTCAATGCCTGGAAGGAAGTACATATAATGATCAGAATTGTCCGATACATACATGGATCCGGGAAGATGCGAATCTGGAGTTGACTCTTCCTCCCTGATCTCTCCCATCCTTGGATAGCTTTCGACCAGCGGTTGCCTGTAGAATGTGTTCGTCTCCCTGTATCTAGATATCTTCTCGAACGGCGTGTCCAAAGAAAGGGATGCAACCATTCGAAGAATATCCTGCCAGTTAATCATGGGGTCCGTGTAAAAGTTGATTCCCGACTGGTTGAAAAGTTTCAATATCTCTTTCTTCTCGGCATCCATAAGTTTGCCGAGTGATTTATGGTCAAGTGCATTCCTTTCCCATTTGCTTATGGACAACCGGACATGCTCTGATCTGGGATACAATCCATATTCAATGCTTCTAATTCTCACCATGATATACATTCCTTATTTTTGCAACCATTCATCAGAATCCCAGGTTTCCCGGGTTGGGTATACCAACTCCATTTGAGCATCTGATTTAACGGATACCTGGGCTGATAATTTCATTATTAAAAGCAATTGGTGAATGAATTATTACTTAAGGTAATACTAGATTTTGAATTCCACTCCCTGAGCCAGTGGCAGTTCCTTGCCGTAATTTATTGTAATCGTCTGGCGCCTCATGTAGTTCTTCCACGCATCGCTTCCGCTTTCCCGTCCTCCTCCCGTATCCTTTTCGCCGCCAAATGCGCCCCCTATTTCAGCTCCAGCTGTACCGGTGTTTACATTCACTATACCGCAATCAGACCCGCGATGGGAGATAAAGTACTCGCTTTCCAGAAGATCCTTTGTGAAAATGGAGGAAGATAACCCCTGAGGAACCGAATTATGTATCTGGACTGCTTCCTCAAGGTTGCGATACCTGAAAACATACAGGATCGGGGCAAATGTCTCAGTTTTACAAATCGCCATGTTCTGCTTCGCTTCTATCAGGGCAGGTTTGACATAATAACCATCAAGGCCCTTCATCTTTGCTCTTGACCCGCCTGCGAGAAGCTTTCCGCCCTCCTTCTGCGCTTCTGAAATTGCAGATTCAAATTTCCTGACTGCAGATTCGTCTATCAGAGGACCAACGAGAGTGCTACTTTTTCTTGGATCGCCAACGGGTACTTCGCTGTAAATCCTCTCCATCTTCTTTACAAATGTATCATATATCTTGTCGCTGACGATCACGCGCCTGGTTGATGTACATCTTTGACCTGCTGTAGCCAGTGCGCCAAAGGCTACACCCTTAAGGGCTATGTCCATGTCAGCGCGATCTGAAACAACAGCGGCATTGTTTCCACCAAGCTCAAGAATTGATTTCCCCAGTCTTTCCGAGACAAGCTGAGATACCTTCCTGCCTGACTGGACGGAACCGGTGAATGATATGAGCTTGATCCTTCTGTCTGAAGCCATTTTAGAGCCAATCTCTTCACCACTGCCTGTTACGAGCGAGAAGATTTGTGGTGCTCCCTCCTCTTCAAGTATCGTGCTGACAACATTCGTAATGGCAATAGCAGCAAGTGGAGTCTTTGAAGACGGTTTCCAGATGGAAGTGTCTCCGCATACAGCGGCTATAAATGCATTCCATGACCATACTGAAGAAGGGAAATTAAAAGACGAAATAATGCCGATCGGACCTAGGGGAACATACTGTTCCATCATCCGGTGCCAAGGTCTCTCGCTTGCAAGAACTAGTCCTTCTAACTGTCTTGATAGCCCTACGGAAAAGTCGGCGATGTCAATCATTTCCTGAATTTCGCCTTTTCCTTCAGATATTGTCTTGCCTGCTTCAAGGGTCACAAGCATTCCAAGGTCTTCTTTTGTCGCCCTAAGAGCTTGCCCAATCTTGAGCATTATTGAGCCCCGTTTGGGTGGCGGTATCTCGACCCATTCCGAGTAACTTTTCTCTGAATATGAGACTAATTTATCATAATCACCCGCGTTTGTTGGTGAAACCGAAGCCAGAAGAGATCCATCTATTGGACTATAGGACTTAATCAGGTTATTGGACTTAGGTTTGCACCACTTGCCATAAAAAGTTCCAGAATTTATTTCTTCAAGTGATAGCCGGGCAAATAATTCCTCTTTTTTTCTGTCTGGTGATGCCATTTTTATCATGACCTGATTGCTTAAAGGTATACTATTTTAGCTTTCAGGCCATATTTCCAATTCTATCTATAACTATCATCGCAAGATCCATAAGCAGGTTTATGTCTTCTGAACTGCCGCTCTTGTTTAGAGCCTTCATGGACTCTTCCACGTAATATTTCGCCTTGTTGAAAGCATAATCTATTGATCCAGTTTTCGCAAGTATTTTCTTTAACTCGTTCTTGTTGTTTGCGTCTCCTGTTGGGAATTTTATTATTTCCAACAGTCTGTCATAGAGCGGGCCCGCATTCTTAAGTGCATGGATTGTTGGTAGAGTGATTGCGTTATGCTTGATGTCTGCAAAAACTGCCTTTCCAAGCTTCGCTTCCTCTCCCACAATATCAAGGATGTCATCGGTTATCTGGAAGGCGATTCCAAGGTTGAAAGCGAAGTCGGAGAGGTTTTTCTTTAATTCAGGAGGTGAGTGTGCAGCTGTCGTCGCCGCCAGCGTACAAACAGAGAAGAAATAAGCGGTTTTCTTCGAGATTATTTCCAGATAGGCTTCTTCAGCCAGGTCAAGCTTCCCCAGGTTCATGTATTCCAGAATCTGGCCCTCTGCCAGCTGGGAAGCGCAGTCTGACATGATCTTTGAGACTTCATAACCATATCTAGATCCAAGTTCGTACGCCTTGGCGAACAGGTAATCGCCAACTACAATTGCATTGTCCAGCCCAAACAGGGAGTTGAGTGTTTTCTTTCCCCTCCTAGTGGGTGCATTGTCTATAATATCATCATGAATCAGGCTTGCTGTGTGTATTAGTTCACATGAAGAGGCTAGATCCAAGATTTTTTCATAAGGTTCGGCTGATGCGATCTCATATGCGAGAATCGTGAGCAAGGGGCGGAATCTCTTCCCGCCCGCTTCAACAATATACTTGGACATTTGGTAAAGTTCTTTCTGGTCTGTATATATAGATTCTATAAGCGATGCATTGATTTTTGTGATTTTTTCGGATAGGCTGCTCTCCCATTCTACCAGAAAGTCCTTCATACGATTTGCAGCACCATATCACGACTAAAGATTTAATTTATACCTGATCTTCATAAATAAAAAATGTGAACTTAGTGATAAATCACCGAGTTAGGAGTATTTCTATCGAAGAAACGTTTGACTGGCCTCGTTCTCCTTCCATGACTTCAGTATCAAGTTTTATAGACTGATATTTCAGCTCTTTGATGAATTTATGTTTTGTAATCTCTGCAATATCAACAGCCTTGCTTATTGATTTTCCCCTTGCTTTGATGGTGATCTGTTCCACATTGTTGTTGAATTGCGTTACTATTGCTAGAACATAGTTCATTGTAGGTTTTTTTCCAACGTAGATGATGCTCAACTCTGCCATAGAAATCCTCTTGGGTCAAAGTAATTTACCGTATATAATTATATCGTGCTATATGACACCTTATCGTCACTAAACCAATCTGATGAGGGTATCTGTTTCTTTCACGCCGTCTATGGATCTAATTGTATCTGCAGCTTTATTAATCTGATCCAGTTTCTGTGCAATAATTCTTACCGAGAAATCGTAGGAACCTGAAAGTTCATAGATTTCATTGAACCTTCTTCTCAATTCAAGAAGGACCTTTTCCGAATCCTCTGTCCTGACCTTTACGAGGATAATTGAAGTGAACGCACCTGACCCGAGCGAGACGGTGAAATTCCTAATAACTCCATCACTGAGCATCTTTTGGATCCTGTGTCTTACAGTTCCCTCGGAGATGCCTAGATTCTTAGCGATTTCGATGTTGGAGATGCGGGCATTCCGGTTTAGAAGCTCGATAATCTTCCAGTCTCGTTCATCCACGTAGGTAGATGTTTTCAATGCAATATAGATTACGGTCTTATGCCTGATTGATAAAATAGGGAATAAAGTTATACCACAAACTAGCGATAAAGTGATTTCCCCTGATCGTCTAGTGAGGTTTTTCTCTTAGATATAAGTTCCTTTGGTACTCTTTGAAGTCGGATTATGTTTGTGGCCTGCACCATATAGATAGGTAGACCTGAGTTTGGGTCATTTCCAGATCTTGCGATTGAAACGATTTCCATCTTTATTTGTATAACTGAACCGTCCTGAAGTCTTACCGTAATCCACTTTGGTTCCTCGTCTATGTCAAACCCTATCAGTTCAGGGTCTCCGGGCAGTCCACCCTGCATTGCCATGATACCTCTATGTCTATTTGCATAATAGAATTATCCTATTCAATATGCACTTTCATTATACAGTAGAACCATTGCGATCTTAGCTTATCCAAGAATAAAGAAGATATTAAAATCAACCTAAAATAAAGGCATTAAAGTCAAAATATAAGTTTCAAAAGTGAGTCTAAAAGTGCTTATTCGTTGGATTGTTGTGTGTCCAGATAAATATCTTGAAGTTTAAAGATCTGGCAAATAAATTACTATTAGTTCTCTTGATAAGATGTTTCGAGTCGACAATTGAATCCTAGTATTTTTAATATATTGCCGGAGCATAAACGGACTCACTGCGAGGGTAACAAAGCCAGGTTAAATGTGCAGGACTTAAGATCCTGTCCCGCAGGGGTTCGTGGGTTCAAATCCCATCCCTCGCATTACCCTTACACAACAAAGTATAGTACTGAGTTCTCGACTATTTGTGATTCGATAAATGCGCTAAAGCACAACATTTGATTCGAACACAATTTAATTTAGCTTGAACAGGTGGGATGTTTTTCAGTACATGGTTCAAAAATAAAACATACCAAAAGTTAATATTGGGCAATCTCAATATTGTTAATTAATGGTAGCAGGGTATTTTATCCCAGTCTCCCAACTGGGTTTTTATTTAGTATCGTTTATGACTTTTATTAGCGTATAATTATAGAATTATATATATCCTATTATATATAAATAATTATATTTAATAACAACAATAGATTACCTACTTTGATGATATCCCTAAAAACTAAAACAACAGAGCTACAAGAGAAAGAGGAAAAGGAGGTGCGGATTCTAATGGAGCCAGTTATCGGCGGAACCTACGTTTGGTAATCTTTTGTCAAAAATTGTTTAACATACTCTTTATAATCCTTAATAAGTTGTGTGTGTTCTAAGCTTTTTGTAAGTATTTTATTAGTCTCCTTAATTAAAGAGGAATCCGAACCATATACCACCATTGTTCTGAGAATGGTTATTCCTGCTGCCTCCAAACCCACATAATCCTTGGTCTTTGTAAACGCATCTAGTACATTTCTCAAGGAAAATCTAGTTTCCTCGTACAAAGCATTCGCAATGTAATATTGAGTTAGAATGTCATGGCAATAAGCCAGATCTATCTCGCTCGATATATCCTCAAAATACTCTATTGCTTCCTTGAGGAACTGATATTCTAGGTTAGGCTTTCTGGCAGATATGTCAATTGCAAGCATTGACAATCTGGCAAGATGGAAAATTCTCTTATTACCTGTTTCAAGTGATAAATAATATGAACTCATTGTCGTTTCATAAGCATCCCGGTGGCGCCCTAGAACTAAGAGCAAAGCGCTTCGATTGAGATAAGCGGCCTGCAAAAGAGGAATATCTTTGACCCTTTCACAAAGTTCTATTGCTTCCTGATTGGCCTCTGTAGACCTAAGCAACTGTCCCATCTTGGAGTACGTATAGGACTGGTTGATCTTTATACGTGCCATACCCTGCAGATTGTCTCTCTCCTTGAATAAAAGATATGCTCTTTCGTATTTCTGGAAAGCTTCCTCATAGTTCCCCATAGAACCGTAAACATTCCCTAACCCGAGAAGACTAGAAGCAACACAATCTATGTCATCTGTAATTTCACTTTGCCTTACGGCATCTTCTAGGAACTTGATCGATGCCTTATGATCACCTTTAAAGAACTCAATTGCTCCCTTAATTCTTGAGATCTTTCCTATACTGCTTGAAACCTGATTGGAAAGTTGCGTTTTTTCCAGAATTTCAAGCGTGTCAAGCGCCTCGTCAACTTTACCTTCCTGCAGAAAAGTTTCAGCAAGAAAAATTTCTGCATCGGATAAGTTCATCTTGCCTGTGTTAATTAAATCAACTTTGGTCAGTATTTCAGCTAGTTTTCCGCTGTTTTTCCTCTTTTTCTGTTCCTCAAGTATTATCGGAGCGCCACCCTTATTTGTCTCGTATCTCGGAATACCGCCTTTCTCAACTCTGACCGAAGCGATCCCAAGAAACCTCAGAGATTCCAGTAACAAGAACATGGCATCAGGCTTGATCGTCTCCGTAAGATCAGGGCTAGCCCTAACCTGATCCTCAAAGATCTCACGAAGAGAATCAAGTACTTGATCTGATGCCTTGTAGTCCATACCCGAGAGCCAATTGCTCTCCTTATAAAGATTTTGTCACTAACAATAAGCTTACCTGTTGTACAAGGTCTGAATAATGTTTGTCAATTTGTTTGCGCTTTAGGCTCTGAAGTGTTTACAGCGACAAACTTTGGAATGCTAAATGTTATCAGGAGTGATATTATAGAAGAGACCCACACTGTTTCCCAGAGATATTCAAATCCAAGCGAGTAAAAAAGTGTTAAAGGCAGCGAAACCAGTGCAGCAACTATACCTACTATCTGCCGCTGTACACCTCCAAAAATACCCCTGTTCTCCTTTCCGATCACAGATACTTCGTATGACATTGCCCCGGTTATTGTTATTATGCCGGGGCTGGAAAACAATGCTGCACCTAGAAACAGGTACTCGTTCTTCAAAAAAATACTTAAAAGAACTAAACCGTAAGTGACAACATCCAGCAACATAGTAAGCGTGATGAAGCGTCTGCCGAGGCTGCTTTTTCTGTCAATGAATTTCTCGCTGAACCTCCCAAGAATAGAAGCTATAAGATATGTGAGGAGAAGAATGCCAAACGTATATTCAATGGGAATTCCCAAAATCAACCCGGATGGCACATAAAAGAGGCTAAAACCAATTACTCCAATGGTCATCATTGCTTTCGAACTTATTAGTGGAAACACGAATTTACGCCTCTCGTTCAGGCTTCTCAATCCTTCAAAAAAGCCGAGATTCCTGACCTGGGCCACATCGTTTTTCATGGATTCTTTTTCTTTTGAATAAAGAACGAAGAATGCAAGGAAAGACATGCATATCAGTAAGAGGCCACTCCCCAGAAATACGTAAGAAATATCATATGAAAGTGCACCCAGAATAAGGACCAGGTATGATATCGAGCTTCCGATGGTTTCTCCCGTTAAAATTCTAGCGTAATTCTTTCCGAGGATATTTGCTGCGCTTGCCTTGGCTATGAAAGAGTTGAGTGATGCCCTGAAAAAACCCTCAGATATTATTATGGTTGCGATTAACACGGGAATTAATGCGATTATCAGTAAATTCCTTGATACTTCTAAAAAAAGAAGGGTCATGCTTATGCCGTAAAGAAAGCTCCCAGCTATCATCAAGGCGAAAGAATGCCCTTTATCTATGGCTCTTCCCTGAAATAAGGAAATTCCTATCAGAAGTCCCTGGCCAGCTGTGAGGCCGATTCCTGCAAGATACACAGGTAAGTTTGCCCCTTCGAGGTAAATGATGATTGCAAATGAGAAAACTGTCATGGAAAGCGAAAAAATTGAGTTCAGCGCTGAAAGGTTTGAGACAAATGGATTGATTTTTTGGACTCGTTCAATCACTTCAGGCACGATTCATTAAGAGTGATAGCTATAAAATTTTTCACCTCTTTCGGGTATGGTAATCAAATGATTCCATTACTGATCATTTCTATGAAGCGTAGAATATTATTTCTTTCAAAGCCAATTGTGGAAGGTTCGCCATGACCTGGATAAATTGTCGTTTCTGGCGGAAGCTTAAGATACCAGTTGAGACTCTTGAGCATATCAGTTGGATTGCCTCCAAGATCCATTCGTCCTATGTTGTTTTTGAAAAGGCAGTCTCCGGTGAACACTGATGAGCCCGCAATTATAGAGATACTTCCGGGCGTGTGTCCAGGAGTGTTCTTCACATGGATTTCAGATTTTCCAACGAGAATCGTCCTGTCCGAATCTATTAGAAAACCAGGTTTTGGTGGTTTACCGATCAGGCCTAACTGCTTACCGAGATTCCACGTTTCATGCATAACTTTGATGTCCTTGCGGTGCATTCCAAAGGAGGTACGAAGTTCAGAAGCTACGAGATCGGCTACAAGGACATGATCGAAGTGTCCATGCGTCGCCAAAACACCTACCGGGATTCCAGGCATAGTTTCAACGACCTCCATGATCGCTTCAAAATCCCCTCCGGCATCTATGATAATATACTCACCTCCTGATGAGATGAAATAGCAGTTAGTCTGCAAGCCTCCTACAACGAGCTGCTTCATTGAAAGTGCGTTGGCTGCCAATCCATCATATCAGTGTAATCGGTAATAAATAGTTGCCATTGCTAGGATGACATTCGCTAGAATTCAGGTTCTGCGGGGAGTTAGATAACAATAAAGATCAATCTTTGCCGCGTTCCAGCAATAATGGTACATTCTTATTGGCACGCTGAATTGAGTGCAGGTGCCGGGATTTGAACCCAGGTCGAAAGCTTGGAAGGCTTCCGTGCTAGACCAGTCTACACTACACCTGCTGTTTGCCCTCAATCATAAACATGTTAATATTTCTTGTTCGTCAATTTCCTTAGGCACTGAGAATCTGTACTTGTAACGAACTGACGTATGATGTGCCGTGAACAGTTACATCTACATTGAAAACGTATAGAGAGGGTACAACCGTTTCGTTGAAATAAGCATAATTATGAAAGTAGTTTATTGTGACTGGCGATGCTGTGGAACCAGCGCTTGACATCGTAATCGTCACATTGTTGATTGTTGAAATGTATGATACGTAAATTCTCATAGACAATACACCATTCTGTGTTATAGAATAATGGTAGATTCCGTTTGACTGAGCAAGTGCTGACCATTGTGATGTTTGAGGATTGTAAACCTGAATAGAGGAGACTTGAGGCCCACCAACTGAACTTACCGGTGGATTTAAGGAAACAGTCCAGAATATAATCCATGTAAGGATAAACACCATGACGAGTATGAAGATCTGCGATCCTCTTTGTGGCATCTTAAGATGAAGAGCCTGTATAATCCTCTTAAAAGATATAATGAACAGGAACATCAGCAGGAGTCCGACGTACCATATTCCTATCAAGAAAAGATAACCGGAAAAAAGCCCTAATGCTGCTGCCAGGAGAAACATCACTATAGTGGATTTAGCACGTTCTTTTTCGCTCTGAAGGAAATCCTTCTCTATAAATTCGGGTTCCACGAAGATTTCCTGATCTTTGTCTTTTGCCATCTAACCCGGGTTAATCAGTTGTTAATTAATGAAGTTATTGCGACTGCAGGGTTGCTTGCAAGCACAACTCCTGAAGACACAAGACCGCCGACTGC
This sequence comes from Thermoplasmata archaeon, assembly GCA_021800105.1. Taxonomy (GTDB): domain Archaea; phylum Thermoplasmatota; class Thermoplasmata; order Thermoplasmatales; family Thermoplasmataceae; genus UBA582. The sequence continues at coordinate 7,001 of JAJYZI010000009.1, read as the reverse complement.
ACCTAGTTTAAGCGAAGTCAATATATCGTTGTGTGTTTTGATGCCTGCTCCAACTATTAATTTAACGCCATTATTTTCGCATACCGCGGCAGCTTTTTCTATTATATCTGGTCTGGCCGATGATACAGAAATATTGCCTCCGATCAGTTCAGGCGGCTCATAGGCAACCAAGGGCGCTCCAGTTTTGGCAAACCTAGTAACTTCATCAAGGTTCTCTGCACATACTATGACCTCAAAGTCCATAGACCTCGCTTTCGACACGACTTTTTCGATCGTCTCGAAATTCAACCTGAATTCTGAATGATTTATCAAGGAACCGCGTATACCAGAATCAACGAGCATCTCTATTGATATTTTTCCAGTAAATGCTCCGTATCCAATTGGATCAACATGCTGGGAATAGAATGATTTTGCAGGGAATTGATCTGCGATATGGAGATCATAGGCGCCAACTGCATAGTCGATTTCCCAACCTTTGAAAGCATTCATGTCAGGTAAGCCGGCGAAGAATTCATATGATCTTTTTCCTGTAGCCTTTTCATAATGCTTAGTGTTTATTATCAGAATATTGTTTCGGCGTTTGTATGATTCTGGGTTCACAAGTGGATATTATAGCATGTATTAACAAGTTTTATTATCCATTTCCAATTGTCTGAGTAACATGGTAGTGCAACCTTCGGCGGCAGCCAGTATGGAAGAAGCGTGGAAGAAGAGTTATCCCGAAGGGAACCAGAGGAATTTAGAAATCCCTGATTCCTCGGTTTATAAACTGTTAGCGGAATCTGCTTCCAAACATCCGGACTCTACTGCATTAATATTATTTGGAAAGAAGATAACGTACAGGAAATTGCTTGCAATGGTGGATGCCCTCGCCTTCAACCTCAAAGAGAGACTCAGATTGTTCAAGGATTCTAAAATCGGCCTTATTTTACCAAACTCCCCACAGTATGTCATATCGTTTTTCGCAATTGCAAAGATAGGGGGAGTTATAGTTCAGACTAATCCTATCTATACAGAGACGGAGATTCTTAATGAATATAAAACAACAGAAGCCTCAGCGGTTATAACCTTAGATATGTACTACCCTAAAGTCAAGAATCTCACCAAGGACGGCATATCAATTGTCGTGACGAGCATAAAGGACTTTCTGACCCCACTCGCGTCCATGGTCTATTCAAGAAAGACAAAGAACGATTCTAAACCAGAGAAACTTGTTTTTGAAGGGAGGCTCTTCAGATTCAAGGATCTGATTAAAAGTGGCTCTTCCCCTGAGGAGCAGGTGGAAACAAAATTGGATCCCGTGCTTTTTCAGTTCACAGGAGGCACAACCGGAGTCCCGAAAGCAGCAATGCTCTCACACCGGAATCTTGTTGCTAACGCTACCCAGCTTAAAGCATGGCATTCAAGCTTAAGAGATCCTGGAAAATTCATGTCTACCCTGCCGTTCTTCCATGTTTACGGCATGATGACTTCTTTGATACTTCCTGTAACGACTGCTTCAACCATGATTCTCGTCCCGGATCCGAGAGATACTGAGACTCTTTTGAAACTAATCAAGAAGTACAAGCCGGACTATCTTCCTGGGGTACCCACTCTTTATAAGTCAATAATCAACCATCCAAATTTAAAGAAATTTGATCTGAAGTCTATTAAAGTTTGTGTCTCTGGAGGAGCCGCACTCCCCGTGGATACGCTCAAGAGGTTTGAAGATGCGACCGGAGGCTTATTGATAGAAGGCTACGGCCTCAGTGAAACTTCTCCCGTTATTGCAGCGAACCCTGTTGATCGGAGCAGGAGAAAGGTTGGTTCTGTGGGTCTTCCACTTAGCAACACAGAGTTCAAGATCGTAAACCCCTACAGCCTGCAGGAAGTCCCGATAGGAGAGGAGGGAGAGATTTTTGTGCGTGGTCCCCAGGTAATGCTCGGATACTGGAGGAGCGAATCGGAAACAGCCGGTGTCATGGAAGATGGCTGGCTTCGGACAGGTGATATTGGAAGATTCGACAATGATGGATATCTCTATCTTGTGGACAGGAAGAAAGACATGATCATATCAAGCGGGTATAACGTCTATCCCCGTGAGATAGAAGAGGTATTTTACAGGCATCCGGATGTAATAGAGGCGGCTGCAATAGGCGTACCTGATGAGAGAAGAGGGCAGAGCGTCAAGGTATATGTTGTGAAAAAGGAAGGTTCGACTATCACCGAACAGGAATTGATGGCTTTTGCATCAAAGCAGCTAGCGCCATACAAGAGGCCGAGGTCTGTTGAGTTCAAGAAAGACCTTCCGAGGACACTTGTTGGAAAAGTCCTGAAGCGTGAGTTGCGTACCGACCAAACCAGAAATCCAAGGGTGGGAAGAAAGCCATAGTAATTTTGCATACTATTATCGCTAGTTCACATCTGGGAATAAAAAACCGAGAATAACATTATCCCTCAATGGCGTAATGGAAACTTTTATGATTATGCTTGAATGACATTATGGGTCCTTTAAACAAAAGTGTAAGAATAATATCTTAATACGCAGAATGAGGGTAGCTTGGTTTGTACTTAATGGAATACATCTTTCTTCTGACCCTGATGCTATTAATGGCAGGGGCTATGTCATTCCTGATACTTTATGCCCGTAATGCAACAAACATACTGCAGCGCCTTCTAACCTATGTTTTTGCATCAATGATGGCTGGGATGCTTATAGGTCCGCTGATATATCTCGTACTTCCTGGCAGTATTAGCATAGCGGGCGGTGCCGAGATATCACTTGTCTCCATGACGGTGCTTGTCATACCCTATCTTATAGTGTTCATGGATGATGTTCTCACAAAGAGACAGGAAAGGCCTAGATTTTTCATACATGCTTATGTAGCGTTCTTCGTGATCTTTGATGAAATACTTATGAGCCTTATCTTCAACCTGGTAGTAAATCCACAAGTCTATCTGCATCTGCTGCACTCAAATCTTCTTAGTTTTGTATGGACTGCAATCGCAAGTTACTGGTTTGTATTTCCAATGGGCCTTGAAATGTTCCTTACACTCCTCTTCATGCATGCGGAATTCTCCTCCCATGTAAAGGTAGTGCTGCTCATCCAGGCTGCCTTGATGACAATGATGCCAACAGCCATTATGGTCCATCCATGGGAAATGGGCACGATTTATATTTCAGGGGCACTGATGACAGGCTTTTTCATCTATATGTTCGAATACCTTTACCGGAAGCATGCCATGAAGATTCATCTTGGCGCCTATGTTCTCCTGCTTCTCTTTTCGTATAGTGCCATGATGGCTGGTATCTTTTTATGGATTGTTGTGGGCGATTATGCAGTGATTGCGCTTGCAATGGTAGTTGATATGCTTGTATATCTCTCAGCTGCACTCAACAGTGGCTGGTTATCGAAAGGCAAGAGCCTTTACTGGATTTCAAGCAAGAACTGGTCCTTTCTCTTTCTTCTTATTGTTTTTGTTGCTGAATTCTTCATGGGTGCGGTTTTCGATGCCGTTTATTATGGAGCCCATGAATTCATGCAGTCCACAGGCATAATCATGTTTTCCGGTACGTTCTTTTCAGATATCGGCATTGCAGTTTTTGACTTCTTTACATTTGTAGCTCATGTATCTCTCTCTTCATGGTTTCTTATAATGATGGGGATTGAGATGGGATCGCTTGTTGCCTTCAAGATCCGCTCAACAAGGGAACTCGAAACTAGGATCAGACTGGCTCTAATGCTTGCAGCTTACGGGGTCTACTCAATCTTTATACCATCATTTCTAATATCAAATCCTTCGAGTATACCTTTCGTCGGCTGGACAATGGGAATAGGTTCTGGAGGGGCATTCTCACTCATCTTTATTGTTCCGATAGCCCTTACTTATCTGATAAGCGGCATATTATCCCTTCTGTTTGGATCTAGACAGCTGTGTTCTACCTTCTGCACAGCCCCAGTCATGTATCAGGGAACCTTCTATGACTCATTGAAAAAATTCAACGGATCATCTCCTTCAGCGAAAGTACTTACAAGTCAGACCAGAAAAGGCGAGATAGTTTACAGGACGGTATCGCTCAGCGTATATACCGCTCTTATCCTTTCTGCTTCAGTTTCACTGCTGGATTCACTCGGTTACCTGAATTTTTACTTCTACGGAACGGATCCGTCATACATGGTGTATCTCTTTCTCTTTGGTTTCCTCTGGTATGCCGTATTCATAACAATGCCGTTCCTCGGATCATATGGCTGCATTAACACGGGTTACTGCCACTGGGGTAACTTCAACCGCTTCCTTTCAAGATTTGGCTTTTTCAGGCTGAAGGTAAGAGATCCGATGCAGTGCGTGTCCTGCACGACTAAGGACTGTGCAAGCGCTTGCCCTGTCGGCAACTACGGTCAACCAGGCAAGTTCATTCAAACAGGCGAATACAAAGAGTCCAGATGCGTTGGGATAGGGGACTGTGTCGATGCCTGCCCATATGAAAACATATTTTATTATGACATCAGGCACTGGATAAAGGAGAAGCTTCCTAGGAAGCATTAGTTGGGTGCAATTTCCGGTTCCTTTATATGGAAAAGGCCAAGGATAATGCCAAAATAAAGTGTCATGGCTATCATCATTGAAAGTGCAAAGACCATCCAAGATAGTCCAAAAGGATGTGGATAAATAACAGGCTCAAGCAAACCTGCCGCAGAACAAACTATGAGCAGAATGATCCAACGAACAATTCTTCTTTGACCGCTGGCTATGTCGTTTCTATGAGCGTACACATAGCTGAAAAGGTAATAGATTGCAGCTATCATGAGGATAGCGAACGCCGCAAGCAATGGTAACACTAAAGGTGAGACTCCAAGCATTGCAGGATCAGCAATCTGCATGAGAAAAATTGCTACTACAGCCCTCTTTTCAAATCCCGGAGGCATTCTTAGAAAAATGAAGAATATCATTTCGGCAAGCATTGGTGCAAGAAACAGTATGCTTGTAATGGAAAGTGAAAAATATGATAGATAGGCACCCAGGGACTCAATTCCGCCGAAACCAAATCCGATTATACGGAGGAAGAGTGCCATGGATATCTCATTCCATGAAAGGAGAAGGGCAAAAATGAACACCTCTAGACCGGTAAAGGAGGAATATGATTCAATAGTGGCAGCAACCAGTATGTAAACGACAACGACAGTCATGATAATCATTGAGATATTGACAGCAATTATTGTATTAAGAAAAGATGGCGGTGCCACTATATAATAGATGAGTGCATCAAGCATACTACCCATCATTGTTATAAGAAACAGTGCTAATGCAAAACCCTTCAGCGCGATCTTGCGGCCTAATGATCTGAGGTATGTTAAGATCCATATGATGAAGGCAGTCATAACCACCTCGGTAAAGATTACCCAGAATAAATTCTGCACGAGTCCAGCATTAAACAATCTTATTATAATTTGATCCCGCAATTATTCAAAGCTAATGTTAGGGTCCATATCCTTACTACTCTTTCATCCCTCTTGAACTACTACCGGGATGGCATGTTACTTTTACCAGCCCTTTCTCTATATTCTTCTCATCAATTTGATAGTTGTAACCTCTTAGTAGACCGGATAAGCCGGCAAAGCTGCATCTTGAAGCTTCAATGCTGAACCCTGCTCCCACAAGCAGGATGGAAGTGGAATTTCCATTAAAAGTCATCTCGAACCTGTCAGCTGGTATGAATTCCTTGAAAAGTTGTGCGAAAGACCAGAGTTTTTCAAGATCAGGAGCATAAATCTGGCAAACCTCGGCGAATGCGTATCCTGCCTCCTCCCATTTTTCAAGGCTAGTTTTCGTGTCGTTTTTGATCGCTATCTGTAGTATTTGGTCAAGAAGCATAGCAGGGACAGGTACAGCCCTGAGAGAATCCATTAAGCTAAGGATGCTTGATATTTTGGAAACAACGTTACTATCGACGCCTGACTTCCTGGCCTCAAAATACATCTGAAGGGCTTCGCCTGTAATCGAGCTGATCAGCTTTCCTTCCCTTTCGGCCTCTTCCTGCAGTTGCTTTGCAAGTTCTGTCCTTAATGAAAGGTTCATTCGAGTCATGTGGGCCAGTTACTTAACGTTAGGCAATATATTATTGTAACTAAAAAATTGTTTTTCATTGCTCCTTCGATGTCTAAAGTTTCATGCACCTGTTTGTGCATGAAAGTGCATAACAGTTAAAGAGCCGGCAGAGACTTTTCTTTTGGTGACAAAAAATGCCATTTGTAGACAGTTTAACTGTCATGTTGATTGGTTTGGCGATGGGTTTGGCTCTCGGAGCTTTCTACTTCTTCTTCAGGGCAAGAGAAGACGAGAAGATGCTCAATGCACTCATAGTGCCTGCGTTCGTGGTTGGTCTCTTTGATTTTGTGAGCGGCTTTCTGATGTCATTCACCTGGCCGTTGCCCGGCGCATATGACATGCTCTTCGGCGATCCGTTGCTCCTCTTTGGCCTGATTCTCATCATGACATCGGTAGCATATTACAAGAAACTGAACATAGGGCTCATTCCTATTCTTTCTCTCCTCCTTGGAATATACGTACTGGTAGGAGCTTATTCGATCGTTCAGCTAAAGCTGGAATCTGGAAACAATCTAATAACTGCAATGGGTCTCTACATATTCTCAGGTATCGGTGCGCTGCTGGCTCCAATCGCATACATAAAGCCAACATCTGGAAACAAGTATCTATACTATACAGAGTGGATAATACTTGGAATAGCTACAATCTTTGCACTGGTAATCGGCTTCATGGGCTTCCATGAACACCTTGCGAGCCCGCCATGAAGAGAGAGGGGATCGAACATGTCGATAGACTGTTCACCCACCATCTTACCAGAATCTAGAGACTCTATCCTCCTGGAACCACAGACCCAATTAAATGGGAGAGAATGGGCAGATGCACATTCTTCTCATTTACGATCTAGTATAGACATGCAGTTCAATCAGCACGTCGATGAAAAGAACATGAGGTTTCAGGACAGCCAGGGTATAGAA
>JAJYZI010000049.1:6947-8190 GCA_021800105.1 Thermoplasmata archaeon | reverse complement strand
GTGAACCATCGTGAATCGGTCTTCTTAGCGGATTCTCTAAGATCGTCCAGCCTGTTTCGAGTCAGCGGCACTAATCTCACGCTTCGACCTGATAATTCACTTTTTCCAACCAGATATGACAACGACGGATCATGATGTGCCATTTTCTATCTGCTGAGAATCGTTCCTCAGGATATCTACTTTCATGCGTATATTGAAGAAGAATGTGCCAAAGCTAAACCTCTTCTGGATATATGATCCTCTTAACTTCAAGCAGTCGCCTCAATAATTCCTCGTTGGATGATGCCGTGACATTTACATGTCCAACTTTTCTCCTGGGAAGTGGTTTCTTGCCGTAATTGTACAGCAGCGTCCCAGGTATGGAAAGGATTCTTACAGCAAGTGAGTCATTGATTTCTCTTCCAAGTATGTTAATAATACCACTGTGCGCCAGCAGCCCAGGAACATGCATCGGCAGGTCGAGTACGCATCGGATATGCTGCTCAAATTGTGAAATGGTTGATCCTGACAGGGTGTGATGACCAGAGTTGTGCACTCTAGGAGCAAACTCATTCACAATAGATTTGCCGTCTTTTATGAAAAACTCAATCCCCATGACACCGACATAGTCGAGCTTTTCCACCAGGACGGAAGCTTTTTCACGCATTCCGTAATCGTCACATGGGGCATAATTGTAAAGTAGTATACCATCCTGGTTATAGTTGTATGATGGTTGATTGAAGAATATCCTGCCATCCTTGGTCCTTGCAACAATTATTGAAGCTTCAAAATCAAAAGGAATGAATTTTTCAACAACATAAAACTGGTCTCCGGGAAGTTCTGGGTTATCCCCTTTCTTTTTGTGAAATTGTCCTTTACCGTCATACCCTCCTTTTGATGTTTTTATAATGGATTCTTCAAATTTTTCTGAAAAAGTAAGCGCGCTGGCTGCATCTTCCGCTACATAAAAGTCGGCAACGGGAATCCCGATATCACTGAGATAGATTTTCTCACGATGCCTTTCCAGCTTAAGATCAAGCGACTTTGTATTCGGGTAGAGTTTGCCCTGCTTTTCAGCGTATTCTAGTATTCGCCTATCCACATGCTCAAATTCTGGCGTTATTATATCACAATTATCCACAAATTCCTTGTAATCCTTGTTATGATAGAATTTGTCCGCAATTCTTGACGCCGGTGCCTGCGGATCGGATCCGATCACGTTGAATTCGATATTAAGCTTCCTACCTTCGAGGATCATCATCCA
>JAJYZI010000049.1:0-6847 GCA_021800105.1 Thermoplasmata archaeon | reverse complement strand
GCCGCGATATAAAATAATTAGTTTGTTTTGCTTGGTAAAATACGCCTTCTTTATGAAAAATGCGATGTTAAGGTCGCTTACACTCAAAAATGAGAAAAGTAAGGGACAAATTATAAGGTATAGTATTTGCTATAGAGTAACATGGCAGAGGAAAAAGGAAAAAAGATTACAGAAAAAACTGGAGAAGTGGCAGGTAAAGCGGCTAAGGATGTAGCGGAAGGCACAAAGTCCTTTGTAAAGGGTCTTAAGAAGGGATTCGGTAAGAAGGACGAGGGCAAGAAAGAATAAACCTGTAAATAATTTCAGTAGACGCAGGACTTTGAGTATGTAGCATCTAGAAGTGTTACCTGCATCCTTAAAGTATCGGTTCAATTTAACACGAAGATATCTTTTCTATACCATCAAGTTGATTAAGTGTAGTTTAATCTTTGCTCTAGATAATGATGGGCACTTTGTTTCATAAAGTGTTTGAAGTTAACACAGCAGCAGCGGAGGAAGCACTTTGGAGTATTATCTCTACTACCTCGAGTATTCCTCAGTACTGGCATGGTACAAGGTGGCTCAAAAATATTGGAGAAGAAAGGTACCAGATAAGATTTGCATTCCCTGCTAAAGGCGTTGTAGACTTTGTCTATGATAATAGTAGGAAGACTGCGAAGGAAATTTATGTTAAAGGTCCATTCAAAGGTGAGAAGATCATCTCCGTCTCTTCTCACGACAACGAAAGCCTCTTAAGAGTGGAATGGAACATACGGTTCAGCTTTCCTTACAGTATCTTCAAGGCGAAGATGCGTGATCACATGTCGCAGGGAACAAGTAATGCAATAAGCAGGATAATCACTGAAGCCTCAAAATGTTAGGAATGGAGATTTTAAATCCGAGTAGGTGTGTTTATCTATTACGTTAGACAGTATTATTAGAATCCACGGAACTTCCCGTAGCCATTTGAAAGAATTTCGGCAATACCAGAAATGCGAGAGCACCAATTGGAAAAACAATTATTCCAACGTATAGCAGAATTGTATTAACCTGGAAGAATAACGCCATGAAAGAGAAGACCGCTGCCATCGCAGGAGTTGCTCCTCCCAAAAAGACTCTAAGGAACGCCATTACCTTCCCGTAAATGTTTCTAGGAACGATCTTCATCAGATTTACTTGAAGCGGGATGTTAATTACGGGAACCAATATGCCAATCAGAAGCGAATCAGCAATGTCTCCAATGACTGTCCTGCTTAATGCAACGAAGAGTATTGCTGGAGAAAATAATAGAATGAGAAAAGATATTCTGTAGGCAGTGTTCACATATTTTTGAACTTTGCCTGACATAATTGCACCTATGATACCGCCTATGGAAAGAAAAGCAACGAATAAGGTATAGTATATGGGGTTGACCTTTAACACTAAGTGAAACAGGCCAGAGGAATATACATCGAGTGAAATGATGAGGCCGTTAAGCACAAAACCAACGGCCAAAAAACCACCTATCTTCTTGATGAACCCAACGGATGAAACAAATCCTGACATGGCTGTCGCCTTTTGCCCATCGTTCGCCTTTTCCGGAATCGGAAATGATAGTAGGAGTGCAGCGATCGAAAGAGCCAGCATTACAAATAAAAAGTATTCCCGCAAATAAATTATTGATGCGCCTCCAAATACTGTACCGATCAGCGACGAGGCATACCCGGCGCCCTGAAGGTTCTGGTTTGCAGTAGTGAATTGTTCTTGGTCGAGGTGTTTTTTGATAGTTGCTGATATGGAGTCCCCTTTCATCATGACCCCAATCGATACAAAGATTGTCGCAGCATAGACGAGATAAACAGTCTGGAGAGTGAGAATTAATGCGATGCCAGTGAGTAGAAGCAATGACGACAACATACTGAGTTTTGTGCTGTTGTACCTGTCAATAAGATGACCAACGGGGATTGCTGTAATAAGATCAGCAGCTAAAGCAATTGTTGGTATGAGACCAGCAAGAAATACTGATTTAAATGCAACCACCAACTCCCAAAGAAAATAAATCATAAATGCGTTGTACACAATGCTTCCGAGAAACCTTGAGCTAAGGTATCTGTAGAAAAAGAAGGGTAGTTTTCGCATTCATTATCTCTTTCTTTAACCGTCCGTAATATATTATTCTCATTTAGAAAAATTGTAAATAATTGCTACCAGGATTATTTGTTACAGATCTATAAAAGAGTGGGTGTTAATTGGAGTTTTGCGAGAATGACCTTCCGTTACATTAACTTAATGCATAAAATTCTTTACAATCATTCCGTAGGATATCAATCGGAACTTTGCGGTTCCATTTTGCCCGGAATTATGTATTCATTAGATAATGGATGAAGAGCATTATAATGGGTCTACACTACTTGCGCGGTTTTTGTGAAAATTATTAAGGAAAATAGATGACAGAAAACACCATGGAAGCTACGTAATATATACCTGATAAAAATAAAATATCCCGGCTTCCGGATTCGAACCAGAGACCTGCGGATTACGGCGGCATATCCTTCATGGAAACTCCTCTACAGTCCGCCGCTCTACCAACTGAGCTAAGCCGGGTCTTTGTGGTGAATGATTTTGCCCTTATTAAATTTTCAAACTTTTCACCCTAAACTTGCTAAATAAGCTAACCGCTGTTTAGAGGTTTATATTGAAATTTCGGTTCAGATAAACTGCATATTATATATTTCAAAGCTATACTCTGTATGGTATTCCTTGTTTGAGAACATCTTTCAGAAACTGGGAAGGAAGGTTTCCAAGCATAGTGGCAAGGTCATCGTAGCCTGGGTTGTTATACTTGTTGCAATGGCTCCCTTTTCAATTGTTTTCTTCCAGAATGTCAACTTCAATATAGCAAGCAATATAGTTTCTAAAAATTCAATGTCTTATAAATCTGATAATCTTCTCACAACAGAGTTTGGGGATAACTCAAGTTCAAGCACTTCGAATCAGCTTATAATTTTTGCCAACAATACTGATTTGACAAATGTAAGCGATAGTAAGATAATGCTCCACCTGCAGGATACACTTAACAACAGCCTAGCAAATCAGAGCGGCTTTACAGGCATTTCATCAATATTTACAGAACTTAAATCAGGTATGCTGATTCTATCCAGCAGTGCACAGCAGGAATTTACCGGTGCGTTATCAATTGCCGCTTCTATCCCGGAAATAAAGACGCTTGTTAACAATAGCATGAACGTCGAATTTGGACTTCCTTTGGAATACCTGAACGTATACCTTACTACGCTGAATAAAACAGGCAATGTTTCTGAATCTAGCTATTCTGCATACAGCTACGTAAAGAGTGCAATATTATCAGGTCCAGGAGGCTCTATTGTAAATTTCCAGTTCGCATACCTTGATTCCTTCACGAAACTTTGGAATTTTACGTTATCGCACGATTTGAATGAGAGTCTGAGCTTCTACAACATGAATACATCAATTGTAGACGTATTTACATCCAGCGCAAATGAGACACTTATTGCAATTGCTGCATCAGGGAATACAACCCTGCTTGCTATATTTAGTCAGATGATTAGCATAAGCAGCAATTTTTCCTTGTTCAGTTACCTAGAGCCTACCCTAGTTTCGACTTTCCTGCAGAAACAGACAGTATTGACGGCGGTATCGGATCTTGCATCAAACAGTTTAAGTGGCTCGCTATTTTCCACGCTCAATACAACAGCTACTGCATTTGCCAGTTCGATCTATAACGAAACATCATATTATGGAATTAAATCATATATCGTTTCACTGATTACAGGATCTTTTAAGGGTCTCTTTGCAACAAATCCTGCTTACAGAACAAATTCGTTAACACTCTCCGCTTTTATTAATCAATCCGTATATACAACAAGCCCACCGACAAATTACAGTGCACCGATTCAATTTGAAAATAGCAGCTCTATAGTTGCAGGCTGGATGAATAATAACTCAATCTCCCTTTATCCACTTCTTCCGACACCTTACCTGAAAAGTAACTTCGTTGGTATCAAGTTTACCTCTATGCTCATGATCCTGAGCTTCGACGGGAACTTTTCTTCCTCCGTAACCAGCATGGTAAACAACCAGACTGATCTTGCTGCCTCCCAGATTCCTGGAAGCCAGTTCCTGCTTACTTCATCATCATCGCAATCCACTGAAACAAGCAGCCAGTTCACACATGGACTCATAATAGCGTTAGCCATAGGGATTTCGCTTTCCATTCTGCTTATAGGCATATTTTTTAAGTCACCGGTTGCAGCCTTCCTTCCCTTGCTGATGTTTCTGTTCTCTGCTGCTATTTCATTGGGTATCAACGGCCTTCTTTACAAAGAAGTGTTCCATGCACAGGTTTCGTTTATAACGCCAACGCTTCTTCTCATCCTAATCCTTGGCCTGACTACCGATTACATGGTATACATAATGTCCAGATACAGGCGCGAACTAAAAAGTGGAAATGAGAAGGCGGCTGAGGTCTCGTCCAAGTGGTCTGGACATGCAGTATTTACCTCTGGTCTGACTGTCACCTTGTCATATATAGTTCTCTGGCTTTCAAACATACCAATATTCAGCGACTCCGGTTTCACTAATGCAATAGGAGTTGCTGTTACTATTCTGATAGCAAATACACTGCTGATTGCTTTGCTTTCAAGATACGGCAGGAAAATATTCTGGCCAGTCCGGTACTCTCTTGAAGGCGACATTCCGCTTGAGAGATCCATGAAGAAGGTTGCTGAATTTTCAGTCCATAATAAGAAGAAACTGATGGCAGTTCTTGTTGTATTGACTATAGCCTCCCTATACCTATATGAGAGCACCGCAACTGGACTCGACGTATTCGGGCTCCTTCCAAGCAATGAAGCAACACAGATAGTGCAGGGGGTTAACTATACATTCGGTGGTGACGTTCTGGACAGGAATTACGTCATTATACAGTTCAATTCACCTATCTATTCAAACGTTTCAGGGAATATTACCTTCAATGCGCAGCAAATGGCCGCACTGCAGGCGATTGAATTAACAGTCGCGAAACAACCAGGAGTCTCCTTCATACAGGGGCCTACCTATCCTTTCGGGTATAGTGTTCCATATAACTTATCAAATATCTCATCAATGTATACCCCAATTTATCGCTCAGCAATGTTAGGTTATATAGGCGATAATCCAGAATACGCACAGATTGAGATCACAATGTCGAGCCTCGCTTGGGATCCACCTAGTTCCGTAAGCACTTCCCACCTCGACTCCAATCTCACCGCTCTTGAGAACACATATTCCTTCAAGTATTACATGGGAGGCACTTCGCAGGGATTGAATGACGTTTTCTCCTATGCATCGACTACTTTCATGATTTCCTTGCCCATTCTGGTAATAGCAATTTTCATAGTTCTCTTTATACAATTATACGCAGTATTCACACCTTTGAGGCTTATCATAATGGTGCTGATTGCAGTGGTTGTAGCTCTTGCGGCAACCTACATCATAATCAATTACATACTGCATTATCCGCTGATAATATTCCTTCCGATATTTGTTGTAATTACCCTGCTTGCTGTAGGCCTGGATTATGATATTTTCATGATAACAAGAGTACGCGAGGAAATGTTGAAAGGCGAATCTACAGAGGTTGCGATAAAGCAAACGATAGAGGAAAATGGAGGGGTCATTATTACACTTGGGCTGCTTCTCTTTGTAACGTTTATATCGCTTTCGTTCACGGGCATCCCAATCATGTACGAAATTGGCATGGGACTTGCATTGGGCGTTCTTATAGACACCTTCATCAGCTGGCCCTTCTTTGTTCCGGTCGTAATGCTGTATCTGCATAAATACAACTGGTGGCCTTCGAAGATCTCTGGCGATTGAATTCATTGGTTCAGCATTAAGAACTAGGGGCCTTGGTTTAACTTATCCTTTTTCCTTCATCAGGTCAAGTAAATGTAGTTATATTGCAAGGCGATTACCCTAACCTAGGTGGCGAGTCTGGAGACCCAAGGAACAGAGCATGCCTTTGATAAGTATTACAAGGACAAAATAGTCACTGCGATTATCGGAATAGAGACGGATGTCAACAGGGTGGAATCAGTTGCCCGAAGCGTAGTGGGACATAGTTATGTCGAGGATACTTTCATTGTCACAGGAGATTTTGACATTATTCTGAAAGTAAGGTTCCCGGAGTTCTGGACGCTGCAGGAATTCCTTGTGGATGAGTTGAGCAAGGTACCTGGTGTCAAGTCGATAAAGACCATGATGGTCCTTACAACGATGAAAGATCAGGGAAAAATAATGATGGAGTGAGAAAATGGATACCAAATTATATGATGAAATAGTATATTTGCTCGATGAGCTGGCTCAGGATAATACAATACCAAAAAACGTAAGGAAACATGCCACTGATGCCAAGGCCAGGCTTTCAAACAAGAACGAGAGTCTTGATCTCAGGTGTGCAAAAGTTATGTCTTCACTCGATGACCTTACAAATGACCCAAACGTCCCGGCACACGCAAGGACATTTCTCTATACGCTAATGAGCAAACTTGAGGCTTTTGCAAAGTCATGATTTTATTTCATAGCTTATTTGATTGCTACTAACGTACCTGGTTGATAGATTTTTTCTAATCCACTGTACAGAAACACTAGCTCGTTTGGAGCACATAAAAATTTTAATCCTAATTTGTTTATCATAAAATCGAGATGATAAAGTCCCCAGAAGAATTCGACCCGACAGATCCCGATTTTATTCAGTATCCGTATGACTGGTATGCGCTTCTCAGGACGAAGGACCCAGTCCATTATGTAAAGAGCGTGGGAATGTACTGGGTAACAAGATACACACTTGTCACGGAAGTTTTATCAAGCA
>JAJYZI010000008.1:7547-32947 GCA_021800105.1 Thermoplasmata archaeon | reverse complement strand
CTCACCTTGAGGCCGTTTCTCCAGACGTTAAGTATGACCCTCTGGTTTGTGACCAGGTATTTTGTCTTCCTAAATCTTGAATTTATCTGGCGAGCCCCTAAGATAAAGGTGGGAATAGCAGTTGCACCATATACAATCGTTTCGTAAAGAGCCGAGTTATAGGAATAGGGGGAAGCTAAGAAGAGGTCTTCTATGAGAGAGAAGGTTGCAGGTATGAATAGAGAAAAGAAGGTCGAAAGAGCACCAATAGTTATATAGTACCTCCTTAGACCCGGTGATGGATGAAATTCACCAAGAAGTGTTTCGCCCTTTTCAAATTTCTGCACTTGTGTTGGCAGATTATCCTTGTATTTGGTTTCCCTTACCTTCTTTACTGGTTTAGCACCAACCAACAAGGAGCCGCATGAATAACATGAAATGGAGGATGCATCATTAATCGCTCCACATTCCGGGCAGTAGACTTTCTTCATTCACATCACTATTTAATTCTTTTATATTGAACTTTCTGCGTTGCTCCAGTAACATCGGAAGAAGGCGTGATAAACAATTACCCGGAGGTTCAAGAGTTGTATTGCGCACTCTCCCCATGTCATGTATTGAGCGAAACTCACTATACAGAAAAATAGGTTAATTCTCTTATTGCATTCAATATCGAAAAGGCCAAAGGTTCATGGGCTTAAGGATACCATATCGCACTAGCTTTGCACTTTCACTGTGCACAAAATAGTTGATATGTGTTTGAAAAGTAAAATATCTTGAGACGTGATATATGAGAGAGTTTTATGTTGGATTATGATCAGTCCATGCTCGATTATCTCGGAATCAAGGATTTTGAAGGCCTTTTTTCGGATATATCGCCAAAGATACGCAAAAAGAAGCTGAATCTGGATTCACATCGTCCAGAGTATAAGCTAGTCCAGGAGGCTACGTCGCTCTCTGAGTCAAACAGATTCGACGATTATTCCAATTTCCTTGGCTGCGGTGTCTATGACCGGATTATACCTTCCTCGGTTGACTCGATAGTTTCACGATCTGAGTTCCTGACGTCGTATACGCCCTACCAGGCAGAAATATCACAGGGAATGCTTCAGTCTCTATTTGAGTACCAGAGCATAATATCTGATCTTCTCGGTATGGATGCATCAAATTCGTCCATGTATGATGGACCGACTGCACTCGGTGAGGCTGCCAGGATGGCCGTAAGGGTCAACGACAGGAAGACAATCCTCATACCGGATAACATCTACAGGAACAAGCGTAATATCCTCATCAATTACTGCTCTGGACTGGATATCAGGTTCAAAGAATACTCATTTGATATGAAAACAGGTATGCTCGATCTGGGTGATCTGGAAAGCAAGATAGATGAAGATGTCTCTGCCGTTATAGTTGAGAATCCAAATTCATATGGTATCGTAGACGAAAATGTCCTCAAAGTGAAAGATCATATCAAGGATTCTCTTCTTATAAGTTATGTGGATCCTATCAGCCTGGGAGCATTGAAGCCTCCGGGTGACTATGGATCAGATATCGCTGTTGCGGAGGGTCAACAACTAGGTATCCACCAGAACTACGGAGGTCCTTACCTGGGTATTTTCACTTACAGAAAGGAACTTGCAAGAAAATCACCAGGAAGGTTGATAGGTGAGACCACAGACACCACCGGCAGAAGGGGTTACGTTATGACCCTGCAAACTAGGGAGCAGCATATCAGAAGGGAGAAAGCCACCAGCAACATATGTACAAACCAGGCTCTGATGGGTGTTGCAGCCCTAGCTTATCTGGCTACGGTTGGACCGTCCGGCCTGAGGAGAATAGCACTGGCAACAATGCACCATTCTGTTAAGCTGAAACAGATAGTTTCAGATAACCGCAAGATACGGGTAAATGTGTTCAGTGGTACCAGTTTTTCGGACATCCCTGTTATCATAGAAAGTGAAGAGGAAAGACTTCACAGGTTGTTAAGGGATAACAAGATATTTGGAGGAATCAAGCTGGACAGGATCATGGAAAACAGATATGACAAGCTGAAAAATGCTTTCTTCTTCTCGACAACAGAGAAGACCGAGGATTCTGATCTTCTGAAGCTTAAGCATGCGCTGGAGGCGGTATGATGTCTTTCAGGCAGGCCAGATACGATGAACCTTTCATAAAGGATCTGCAGAGCAGGACCACGTTCGAGACAATATCTGAGGACTATGATGACAGCATAGTGCCATCAAGCATGTTGAATAGGGCCCCCAAGATCCCGGAAATTGCGGAGTTTGACGTTGTCAGGCATTTCACAAGGCTTTCACAGATGAACTATTCAGTAGATACGGGATTCTATCCACTTGGATCATGCACTATGAAGTTCAATCCAAAATATGCAGACAAGATAGCCTCTATGCCATTTTTCAGCGAGATTCATCCGCTGAGGCCTGAATGGTCAGTCCAGGGGACGCTGCAGGTAATGTTTGAGCTCCAGGAATACCTGAAGGAAATATCAGATATGGATGAAGTGTCCCTTCAGCCGCTTGCAGGTGCGCAGGGAGAGCTGACCGGCGTGCTGATTATTAGGAAGTATTTTGAGCTCAAGAAGGAACTTTCAACCAGACGCGAAATTGTTGTTCCCGACTCTGCCCATGGTACAAACCCTGCTTCTGCGGCAATGGGAGGCTTCAACGTTGTAGAGATACCGTCGAACGACAAAGGGACGGTGGACCTCGATGCCCTGAGATATGCTGTGACTGACAAAACGGCTGCCTTCATGATAACAAACCCGAACACACTCGGCATATTTGACCCAAATATCGTGGAAATTGCTGAAATAGTGCATTCAAAGGGCGCCCTTCTCTACTACGATGGAGCAAATCTGAATGCTATCCTCGGAATAACCTCACCGGGACTCATGGGCTTCGACGTGGTGCACTTTAACCTTCATAAGACGTTTGCTACGCCGCATGGTGGAGGAGGGCCGGGAGCCGCTCCTGTTGCTGTAAACAAGAAACTGGCCGATCTTCTACCTGGTCCTATTGTCCGCAAAGGTAATAATGGTTACTATCTGGACAGAAGTAACAGCAAACTGGGCAATATAGCCTCCTTCTACGGGTCCTTCGGAGTTCTATTGCGGGCGTGGTCATACATAAAGAGAAACGGTTCGGATGGCCTAAAGATGAACTCATACAGGGCTGTGCTGAATGCAAATTACCTTGCAAAGAAGATTTCGAAGGATGTGAGGATATCTCATCCAGGCCTGAAGAAGCATGAAATTGTTGCATCTTCCGAGGAAAGCGGTAAAAGAGCTCTCGACATCGCAAAGTACATCATAGATGCTGGATTGCATGCACCGACCATATATTTCCCTCTGATAGTCAAGGAAGCCCTGATGATAGAGCCAACAGAGACAGTAACGAAGAAAGATCTGGACGATTTCGCGGAACTTATCCATAAAGCAGTGTCATCAACACAGGAGGAATTGAGCACCCATCCTGTAAACACTGCTTCAGGCAGGCTTGATGAGGTCAAGGCAACGCGGGAATTGGTCCTTAAACGCTAATATATCTGAATCAGACTGCCTTGTATCTCTTCAGGGCAACCTCATATATTTCACCCTCGGAACCAAGCATGTTCAGGAGTTCATCGGTTTCCGCTTGATCAGCGTTCTTTTCCTTCATATGGGCCACGATGTCCTCGTACCTGCAGCCTTTCTGCGGATCTGCGTGTGTCTTTATGAATTGAAAGACCTCTTCCTTGAGAGATGCATCTTCCGCTTCTGCAACCGGGATCTTCGAAGCACTGGTTATTGCCTCCCTGAACCCTTGTAGATCATATGACTTGTAATGCTCAAGATGCCGTATTGCGCAATCCGCTTCCTCTTCTGAATATCCCATTGCAATAAGTTTTGCCCTGTCAGGGGATTCGAGCTTTGACATCTCACCGATAGCGAGTATCTTACGAGTGGCTATTCTCTGGCATCTGCTTGCCCAGTATTTCAGCATAACCGAATCGACTCGCATGATCTTTTCTGGGTTTATGTTTATATAAATAACGCCGTCATCGGTCTTGAAGGTATTCACCCTGCCCATTATCGTAACCGATTCGTTTAGTTCAAGCTTATCAGCCATTTCCTTTGTCTCGGGCTGGTATTCGCTGTTGAATACAGTAACATAGAAAGGCCCGATGCTGTCGGCTACAGTGAGCTTCGTATAGGTCTCCTCAATGCTCTTTGCCGTCACTGTCCCTGAAACAAGAATCCTCTTGACCCTGGTACCCAGCGGCGTTATTACAAATGGTTTTCCGCGTTCGCCCTCGGGCATCTCCTCTATGAACGTGGTATCCTTGAGTTCCTTTGAAGAGATCCACTTGGAACTCTCACGCTTCCTGGACATCATAGCATCTCACCTTCGTAGGATTCAAGCACTTTCTTCAGAAGGGGATCATCGATCCTTCTTATCCTGCGTGCTCTGAATAAAGGGCCGTTAGTGCCGAGAACTGCATCACCATCTAGCAGGAGAGGGACTGAGAGTATCTTCTCGGCCAGCCTCTTTGAGACCTCTGCCCTAGAAACTTTAGGTTTTTCAATATTCAGATCTTCCTCTTTCAGGTCCAGCAATTCAAGCATGCCTGCCCTTCCGACGTTGCACTGAATGTCCCCGGTACCATCCTCAATTGTAAAGTATGCATACAGATCCAGAAATATCTTAGCTTCAGGATGATCGGGGCAGCGGATATCGTCGATAGTCTTCCTGCATTCGCTGCATCTGCTGATGAGCCCCCCCTTTTCCCCTAAGAAAACGGTAACGCCGCTAATATTGATAGAATCCACTGGCCTCATCAGTTCATTGATATCATAGACCTTTGTGTCAGGAATTCGGAAGCTTCTGACCTCGGTTATCTGCGTCTTATCTCCTGCGGTTAACCTGTACCTTCCTTTATATTCAGAAAGTTTCGCACCGTCGATCTTATAATATCTCCCGGGAGCGAGCTTCCTGTCAAACAGTGATAGGCGGATAGATCCCGAATCATCCTCCAGCGTGCAATGAACGACAGTTTTTGACTGCCCATCCTTCTCATATGTCTTTTCAATCGGGTCCTTCAGGTTACCGCTTACAGAGACAAATGCATCCTTGATATTGAGATCCTTGATCTTGTATTCTTTGTAGACATGCTTAACATCAAGCTTGTCGTCAGGCCTCAGCACAACTTCTGTTCTCGAATCTATGTATACCCGCAGTACGTCGTTGTATTTCTTTACAGTAAAATTCTTCAGTTCGACTACGTCCCCCGCCCGGATTGTGGCGGGGATTGACCAGGCTGTAAATGGGAGGGTGCCGCTTCCGTCCCCCAGCATTCCGTAATGGTAGACCCCCTCACCTTTTTCGGTCTTTGTCTCTTTCTCCCTGAGGGAAATTATCTTGACTATCATTGTCTCGTTTTTGGTCTGTTCATTAATCTTGTCAACTGTTATGGCCATCCTCATCACTATCCGTACAGCCTCTCGTTTCCCCTCATATCGTCATGCACAAGTTCAGAGACAATCTTCCTTGCTTCCTCGTCCTTGAATCCCACGTCATGCACTAGGTAGTCAACAATCTCCTTCTCGTTCTTCCCCTTAGCCTGAAGCTCCTTGACGAGCATCAACATCCGTTCCACAATCTGCTGATTGAATTCCTCCTCCAGGTGAAGTACCCTGACCATGAGGTATAATGAGGATAGGAGCAGCGAGAGTGAATTGTCAAGCTCATCCTTCGTTACTGTCGGAAGATCTATATCAGCCCTGGCGACGACATTCTCGCCTAGCCCCTCCAGCATGAATTTGACTTTCTTTATCTGCGAATTCAGTATCAGAAGGGCACGGTAAGTCCCGAGTCGATCCCTGCTTTCCATCGTTGCAGTCTCTATGTTCGTATCAAGCTTTATCTCCAGGAGCTGCTCTTCACCCAGAAAGCCTAGTTGTAGAGTAAAAGGGACCTTCTCACTTTCAAGGAAATAGCCTCCCCCAGCCTTGGTAATCTTCCACTTAAGGTCTATGAGCCTTTGCGTGGATTCGTTTCCCTGCCTCAGCCATTGAAGGATTTCAGTTTCATTTGCCATATAGGGTTCTAAAGCATCTTGAATATTATATTATTTTCTAAACAGGCGGACTCAAAATGCTTATTCATTTGCTTATCTTCACGAATCGTGCCAGGGAAGAGCTTGCCTGTAACTGTCCTTATGATCTCCAGGCTTGTATACTCTATGAACTGGTATAACCTGTCACCTGCACTCATCCAGATCTCGACGGAATATGATGTGACAGTGAACGTGGCAGGACTGATTTTTGCTTTCTTTCTACTGGGAGCCGGCCTGTTCCAGGTACCTGCAGGAATACTGGCTGCGAGGATAGGGTCAAGGACAAATTGCATAATCGGTCTGTCCATGATGGCAGTAACAGGATTTGCATCGATATTCACAAATTCATTCATAACTCTGCTTGTCCTGAGGTTTCTAAGCGGCACGGGAGCTGCATTCTACTTCTCCTCTGCAGTTGCAGTCCTGAACGACATTTACCCGGAGAAGCTCGGTTTGATGATGGGTTATTACAACGCTGCGTTCGACATAGGTGGAGGCATCGGCATATTTGGGTTCACTCCCGTTACGGTTGTTCTTGGGCTCAAATGGAATGAGATTATTCAGGCAATACTTTCTGCGATATCCGCAGCATCCCTTCTTGTGTTCATACCGAAGAGTGAACATATTGGGAACTTTGAGCCGGGCGTTCTCAGGAAACGTATTATGAATTGGAAGATATGGACCCTAGCCATAGCCTTTTCAGGTTTCTGGTCCACTACTTACGTGTTTTCCGAATACATGAAGACGTATGCCTCGTTCACAGGGCTACCAACTTACTACGCAGGGGCACTTGGCAGCAGCGTACTTTTCTTCGGGGTCCTTGGATCCTTCTTTTCGGGCAGGATGAAGCCTGAAAATTTCATTCGATCGGCGGTATTGATGGTTGTCATACTGGCGGTGTCGGTTATATGGATACCTTTTCTCGGATTGCCGGGGATGTGGGCTTCCGCCCTGATCGTGGGTATGCTCACTGTTTCTATATCTTCGCTGGAATACTCCACTGTGGTATTCATAGAGAATGACAGGAGATATGTTGCACTGAATTCGGGTCTCTTCAATTCTATTCAGATCCTGCTGGGTTTTGCAGTAGTGTTCTCGTTCACATACATCCTGGAAGCAGGCTTCTTGGTGGCATGGATTGTTATCGGCATAATTCCATGCGTCACAATACCGGTCGTTCTTCTGTACCTGAAGGAAATCAGGGCTTCAGGCATCGAGATCCTGACAGGTGGAAAAAAAATCAGCTGAATTCTAGAACGTTGCCGTTGTATGGTAGAATGACCTCATAATTAGCCAGATCCTCAAGAAGCTTCTCCCTCATTTCCCCATGGCAAAGGATGACTCTTTTTGGATTGACCGCATCTATGAATTTGATGAGATCATCATGGCCGGCATGAGCTGAAAGGTCAAAGAACTCAACCTTCATCTTCGGTCTTACTGAAGATCCGTCTATGTTGAGTGTTCCATTCTCAAGCAGGCTCCTGCCGTTTGTTCCCTCCACCTGGTACCCGGTTATGAAAATGGCAGATTTGTCGTCCTCTAAAAGTCCTTTTATGTGGCTAAGAACCGGTCCACCGTCAAGCATTCCCGATGTGGTGATGATAATGTCAGCGTTCTTCGCTTCAAGTCTTTCCCTCTGGTTCCTTATCGGAACAGTCTTCTTTACAGCCTTCTTGAATTCGCTTCCCGATCGGAAAAAACCGGGTGTATGCAGATATATGCTTGTAATGGTGTTTCCCATTCCGTCGACATATATGTTATAACCCATATCCGCTAGAATCATTATCAGTTCCTGTGTCCTGCCGACGGCAAATGTTGGAAGTATGACCTTGCCCCCAGTACCGACCACTTCCCTGATTCTTGATCTAAGCCTGTCTATGACTTTCTGCCGATCCTCATGATTCTTTCCTGCATATGTGCTCTCTACTATCAGGTTCTCTGCCTTTACGGGTTGTGCACCAGAAAGCAAGTTGGTATCCCTGGTGTAAAGATCTCCTGTTACGAGATATTCAGAACCATTAGTGAACTTCCACATTGTTGATCCGGGGATGTGTCCCGCATTGAAGGCCTGGAAGTCGAGATCCTTGATAGAGTCTGCGTCGCCGTAATTCACGGGGACGAAGCTGGAATAAAGTTGTGATACATCATCATGATTGAACATCTTTGTATAGCCCTCCAGGTTTGCTATCTTGATTGTGTCCTCAAGCATTGGCCTTATGCTGTTTGCTGTCATTAAAGTCGCATAAAAACTTGAATCGTACTTGTTGAAATAAACCGGCAACGAACCAGCGTGGTCAAGATGGGAATGTGTCAGGAATACACCATCCACCTTCTCGGGTGGAAGAGGGTACTCCGGGGGCTTTTCAGGGATGAGACCATAATCCACCATCACCGATGATCCTCCAAAATCCATCTTTATCGCTAATCTGCCTACTTCTTCTGCTCCTCCTAAAAATTTTATCTTCATTTGTAAAACCCACTATATCTTGGCATCGTCTAGTCTTCTCTTGCAATCACACTTTCTTGTCCCAGAAATATGTTTTAGTGATTGCTTTATGATATTAAGAGATTTGTCTTCGTTCTCCTTCAGTATTTTCAGGACCTCTTTTGTGTCCACAGGCTCCTCTGCCCAGACGTCATAATCAGTTATTGTCGCAAGCGATGTGTAACACATTGCAAGCTCGTTTGCAAGATTGATCTCTGGAACAAGGGTCATGCCTATTATATCAGCAAATTGCCTGAACATCTTGGATTCCGCCCTTGTCGAGAATCTCGGACCTTCAATGCATGCATATGTACCTCCCTGGTGCGTCTGATACCGAAGCGATTTCGACTTCGACGCGAGAACATCATTCATCTCTGGACAGAAAGGATCAGCGGATGAGATATGATAAACATCCGGTCCGTCATAGTACGTAAGCTCCCTTCTCTTCGTGAAGTCGATGTACTGATCTGGTATAAACATCATTCCAGGAGGATATTCCTGCTTTAATGATCCTACTGCGTTTGCAGATATTATCCGCTCGACCCCCTGATCGAAAAGAGCGCGAATATTTGCACGGTAATTGACCTTGTGCGGGGGTATGGAGTGCTTTTTTCCATGCCTCGGCAGGAACACCACTTCTATTCCATCTATCTCACCAATCTCGAGCGCGGATGACGGTTTTCCATATGGCGTATTTACTTCAACGGGCTTATGATTTTCAAGAAGCGAATAAAGTCCGCTTCCACCGATTATACCTATCTTTGCCATCTAAATCTCCAGTTTAATTTCTAACCTTATTCATAAATAATATTTAACCCTGCGATGCCCAGACCAGTGGGGATAGCGTCATTTTATGTCGTATCTTCAGAATAAGAGTTCCCGGTTCCTCCTCAATACTTTGTCCACACCGGATCCATACTGGGCAGCCTTTTTTTCCTTCTTGCATAAAGCGTCAGGGATTCCAAGTATAGCCCCTGCTGCTCTAAGCAATGCCTTGTTTTTGCCATCTTTTATCTGAGTGGAAGGATCGAAGGAAGAGTATTTCATGATCTCTGGATCAAGGTATGGAGTCAGGATTTTCTTGACGATTGATTCGGCAATCTTTTTTTCTCGTGGAAGGGTTATTTTAAGGAGCTTTTCTAAGCTGGCAAGGTTAGTCCCTGCATCTCCGGTCAGAAATCGGTGATATCCGTAGAATATTTCATCTGCCCCCTGTCCTGTTACAAGTATGTCTTCACTAATACCTGAAAGCGTCAGGTATAGGACTGTCTCGAACCCAAGATCGGTTAACGCTATTTCAGGATCTATTCTCTTCACGTTTATTGCGGCCTTCAGAATCTGTTCCTGATTGACCTCTATAATTGTAATTTCCTTCTTCAGCAAGGAAGCAGATTCCATGGCTGACCGTACGTCACTGGATCCAGGCAGTCCGACTACGTAAGGGTGTATGCTCTTTGGTGATAGGAAAAGGAGAATGGAACTGTCAAGCCCTCCCGAGAAAGCAATTGCAGATTTATCCGGAATATATGCAGTTGCTTCACGAAGATCATCTGCCAGCCTGGAACCGATCATCTGGATATCGTGAATCGGCGTATCCTGTGTCATCTTGCATTCCTGATTGCAAACTGGTAAAAAGAATTCATCATGTATTTTTGAATGAGCTGGAACGGATCTGCCAGTTTAGATGCAGGTCTATAAACTGTAGCAAACAATTATCTAAGCGTAATTTCTTATTAGGCATGGATTATGTTCCAGATACATCAGTCATCATTGATGGCAGATTCACCGCTTTTCTTGCAAAGCATCATGGTTCTCATGTTATCCTCGCGGAAGCTCTAGTGGCCGAGATAGAGCATCAGGCAAATGAAGGCAGGTCAATCGGTTTTGCGGCAATTCACCAATTGAAGGCACTTCGTGACCTGCACGACCAGGAAAAGATATTTTTGGATTTCTACGGGAAAAGGCCAAATGAATGGCAGATAGAGCGCGCTAAAAGCGGAGAGATAGACGAGATGATAAGACAGTGTGCTGCTGATAACAATGCAACCCTTGTTACGGGTGACGTTGTCCAGAAGGAGATTGCTGAGATTAAGGGAATTAGCGTTAAGTATATTGAACCGCCGGAAACAAAGATCCGGAACATAGAGGAGTTTTTTACTCCTCTTACATCATCGGTTCATCTCAAGCCGGACATGAATGCAGTTGTCAAAGTCGGCCCGCCAGGATCGGTAAAACTGGAAAAACTTGAAAATTCAGTAACTCGCGATGAGTTGGAGAATTTAGCAAGCAACCTTGTAACAAGAGGACAGTTTGAGGATGAGTCTTTCGTAGAGCTTGACATGCATGGAGCAACTGTGATCCAGATCAGGAATATGCGTATTGTGATAACAAGACCTCCGTTCTCCGACGATCTCGAGATTACCGCGGTCAGGCCTATCGTGAAGCTCTCAATAAAAGACTACAAAATAGAGGACAGGCTGCTTCAGAGGATCGAGAGTGGTGTTCATGGAATACTGATTGCAGGATCACCCGGAGCGGGGAAGAGTACCTTCGTGCAGGCACTGGCAGAATTTATATCTGGCAGAGGGAAAATAGTAAAGACAATGGAGAAGCCCAGGGACCTGGAACTAATAAAGGAGATAACACAGTATTCCAGCCTTGAGGGATCGATGGAGAAAACTGGAGATATACTTTTACTGGTCAGGGCAGATTACACTGTTTTCGATGAAATGCGCGTAACATCTGACTTCCTCGTATATGCTGATCTCCGCCTGGCGGGTGTCGGTATGATGGGCGTCGTCCACGCTACGAGAGCCATTGATGCACTGCAACGCTTTATCGGGCGGGTGGAGCTAGGTCTGATACCGCAGATTATTGATACCATCCTGTACATATCAGCCGGCAGGATCGATACTGTCCTGACAACAGAATACGTGGTCAAGGTCCCGGCAGGAATGAACCAGGAAGACCTTGCGAGGCCCGTCATTATAGTCAAGGATTTCTACGAACAGAAAGCAATATACGAGATTTACTCCTTTGGCGAGCAGGTAGTTGTTGTTCCCGTAGATGCTGGAGAGGATGAGGAAGCAGCTAAGTTCAACACAGATAGAATCAAGGAGGAGATTTCTTCCTTCCTCGGGACCAGAAACGTCGATGTTTCTATGTTGGGAAGGAAAAAAGCGCTTGTAAAGGTGAGTGAAGACAACATACCAAGGCTGATTGGCAGGAAAGGATCAACAATAAGTGAGCTGGAAAAGAAATTGAATGTCAGGCTGGAGGTTGAGCCGTCTTCTGCAACCATTCAGGCCAGAAACAAGGCAGAGATTGAGATTAAGAACCGTGTGATTCATATCTTTGTTGATGCTCCAAACCGTAATGTCAAGCTCTATGTGGATGGTATCCTAATATTGCAGGCAAAGAGTTCCTCAAAGGGAGTAATAAGAATAAAAATGATAAGTGACACAGGGCAGGAACTCTATCGCGCAATTAAGGGTGGAAAAGTAGTAGAATACATGCTTGCGGATTAGAAACTCTTTTCATATATCACTACTTCTCTGCTTCTAGCGGATGGATGCGTCAAATAAGACCACCCAATCGGTTCATATATGCGTTTTCCCTTTCTTAAGATATGACCGAAAACGATGCAATCGCTAATAAGATCAAAGAATCAAGGAAGGTATCTGAAAGAGGTGACCTGGTAATATACAACCTTACATCTGGGATTGATTTTTCAAATCCGGACAGGGTAGCAAGAACCCTCGCTGATGTCTTCTTCCAAGAGGATGCGGCCAACTGGTTCAAGCTGGATGGAGATCATCTTTCCTTTAACCCTGAATATAAGGTAAGGATACTGCTTTCCGACGAGCATGGAAAGACGCTTGGCAAGGCAGTTGATGATTTTCTTCTCGATCTCAAGAAGGATGAGCTTGATCACGTTTTCAGCAACTACATAAAAGATGTTTCTAAAAACGCCCAGAAGCTTCAGGCTGCTATGGCAAGACATTCTTTTGGATCTATGCTTAATAGAAGGTTCAACAGGAAGATGGAGGATATTGAGGTGGAAGATGATCTCTTCACTGACCTGCTGGAAGCCATAGAGATAAAGAGCCCTTCTAACAAGGATCTGATTGACTGGAAGAAGCTTCCGATATAATCGCCTGTTAGGAGCGTTGTCTTAACTTAAATATCAAATAGGATTCTACCGGCAATGATCTGCAGTCGCTGTGAAAACACCGCCATCTATTCCGCATATTACAGCGGGGAAAACCTGTGCCGTAAGCACCTCGAAGACAGCATAGAAAGAAGGGTGAAGCAGGAAATAAGATCACAGGTCTCTTTCAGAAAGGAAAAGACAAGAATAGCAGTAGCGTTTTCAGGTGGCAAGGATAGTTCAGTTATGCTTTTCCTTCTGCACAAGCTGCTGAGAAACAGAAGGAACATTGAGCTGACCGCCGTAACTGTTGACGAAGGCATAAGCGGGTATCGAGATTTAGAAATGGACGGCGCAAGCAGGCTATGCTCGGAACTCGGCATCAGTCACCGGATACTTTCTTTCAGTGAAAAATATGGAAGAACAATGGACGAGATCGCAAGGCTCGACAGCGATACAATCCCATGTTCCCATTGTGGTCCTATGAGACGGCAGGTTCTCAACGTTCTGGCCACAGAAGTGGATGCCGATTACATAGCACTTGGAATGAACCTGGACGATTATGCACAGTCAACCCTTATGAATGTGATAAAGGGAGATGTGTCTAGGATGGCACGTTTAGCCCCACATGACGAGCCTGGCGATCTACTTGTGCGCAGAATATTGCCTCTCAAAAAGATACCTGAAAAGGAAGTAATGATATACGCACTTGTCAACGGTATCAAAGCAGAGAGGATCTGGTGCCCCTATTATGGCAGGGCAGAAAGAAACGAGGCGAGGGAGATCATCACCGGACTCGAGGAAAAACACCCTGGAACAGCATATTCCATTGCAAAATTTGGTGACGCTGTCAAGAAGTCACTTAAGGGCAAAGAAAACAATGTCAAGTTAGGCAGATGCAAGATCTGCGGCAGTCCCACGGACTCCGATATATGTTCTGTCTGCAAGAACCTGGAAAGACTGAATCACCAGAATTAGAATATGCCTCCTTGATTCATTTGCCATGTTTTATTAGTTTCCTAGGACTCCACGCAACATGGCCGATTGGAAACAGACTTCTCTTCAATTCCTGGAGCGATGGATCAGCCAGGATTATGTAGAGGGTGCCGTCCTGACGGGAAGCCGAGTCACAAAATTCCATGATTCGCATTCTGATATCGACATTCATATTGTGCTGAGCGAAGGAACGAAGTGGCGGGAGAGAGGGAACCTTGTGATCGATGGCTATATCGTCGAGTATTTTGCAAACCCCCCATCAATGATCAGGAAATACATGTATGAGGATCATGAACAGCATAAAAGGACAGACGCAAGAATGTTCTCCATTGGAGAAACAGTTTTCGACAGAAGGGGAGCTGTCTCCGACCTGAAGAAATTAGCATTAGATATGATCAAGAAGAAATTCAGTGCGCCCAGTGAAGCATGGGCTGAGACAGCCAGATATCAGGTCTGGGATATGCATGATAACCTGACATCTATGTATGAATCGAGTGACTTTGCTTTTGACATCTATTACAATTCCTTTCTTTCGAAGACTTACGAGATATATTGCATATGGAATGGCGAGGAGATCATTCCACTCAATAAAATATCAAGATATGTTTCAAATGTTGAATATAGGAGGGCATTTATGTTCGATCCACCAAGAGATATGGAGTTCTATGCAAAATTAGTTGAGGGATTGAAGGCAGCTGATAGAAAGGTAAAATTAAACCAGGCTTCACTATTTTCGAGTTACGTTCTGAACAAAATGAATGGGTTCAACATAGATGGATGGCGCTTCCGAACACAACTCGAATAACAAAAAACATAAAAGATTCGGTGCTGCAAAATGTTTATTACAATTTCACCGATTCAAGCTTTCCATAATGGGGTTGTAGCTTAGCTTGGTTTGAGCACCCGGCTGATAACCGGGAGGCCACCGGTTCAAATCCGGTCAACCCCATTAACCTCTTTCAGATATGGTTGGTTCTTTACGATACAAGCTGGTATTTCAACTGCTTCCTGTTACATAGACAAGTGCAAAACCATCATGTCCTTTTATCCCAACTGTCTGAATCGCGGTTGAAATGATGTTCTTATAAGCACGCATGTTGGAAAGCATTTCGTTGACGCCTCTTACATTTGGATCCATGTTACCGGGGTCTATGATAGAACCTTTTCGAATAACATTGTCGACGACAATCATGGTACCGGGATGTGAAAGCTTGATTGCCCAGTCAAAGTAGCCGGGGTAATTAGGCTTGTCTGCGTCAATGAAGATAAAGTCAAATGGTTTAGATCCATTTTTATGCAGCGTGGAAAGGCTTTCAATCGCGGGTCCCAGAATGATTTTAACCCTTTTGGAAAGGTCTGCTCTCTCAAGGTTCCTTCTTGAAACCTCGGCATGCTTCTGGTTTATCTCCAGTGATATCAATTCTCCATCTTCAGGTAATGAGCGGGCAAGCCATATTGTACTATACGCCCCAAGGGTACCCATCTCCAGGATCCTCTTGGCAGATATCGATCTGGCAAGTATGTGAAGCATTTTCCCTAATGGAGGAGAGACATTTATTTTTGGCAGATCAGCCTCCTCGCTGTCTTTCAGCGCTGACAGAAGTGCATGATCCTGGTCAACTATCAGCTTGTCCAAGTAATCATCAACTTTATTCCAAATTTCTTCAGACATCTTGTTTCTATATGCAATCTAATTTAATAACTATGCTAATCGTTTTTAGTACATCGATATACCATGATTTTTCGCAAAGACTGCAGAGATCATCAACTAGAGCTTTATGAGGGAAAAAAGAATGCCTCCAGCTCTTATCTTTCCTGAATGTAGTTTTTACTAGAAAGTAATAATAAATATGCTATTAAGAATTGATCCGTTTAGTGATGTCCAATGAGAAAGATTGTGGTCTTTGACTTTGATGGAACAGTTATACTTGGAGACCAACCATATTACCGCTGTGCAGAAATAATTTCGAAGCAGCTTAATTCTTCTGATGCCGACGCATTTCTCTTAAAAGTGAAGGCAGCCCTCACGCATTCCATACCTTTTCCCGGGGAGGATGGGTGGAACCTCCTCTCTAACCTATCAAGAGAATATATTTCAAGTGATGCCTTCAGGATCGCATTTCATGAGACCAGAAAGGAAATGCTGGAAAATGACGGAATGACATACATGCCCGACTCTGTGAAGCTTCTACTCAAAAGGATAAAGCCTTACGCAGTCCTGGCGCTAGCATCTAATTCCCCTCCCCCATATGTTGAGCCAGTTGTGCGGAAATATTCTTTGGACAGCTATTTCAGTTATGTCAGACCTAGTGCGCAAAAACCTGCAGGTTTTCACCAGATGGTAATGCAGATCATTAATCAGGAGAAATTGCCTGAGAATTGCAGGGTACTGAGTATTGGCGACCATTATATAAATGACATACTTCCTGCTGTGGAGTCAGGATGGGATGGGGCATTCGTGAATCCGTTCAGGCTTGATCCCAGGAAATCTACGATATCTGCCGAGAATATTGAATCACTTTCAGATTGGATAACTGACTGGGCACAGATGTAAAGCTTATGCCGGACTCTCCAGCCCTTCCTCTTCGATTGGTATCCTGTTGCCATCCCTGAAAAGCATTATCTTTGTCATATCAATGAAGAGACCAACCTCGGAATTTTCAGTGATTCCATTGAGGTTGTCGGTCCTGACCCTGAGCCTGGTACCTGCAAATTCTAACGTTACTATGTATTGGTATCCCAGGTATTGTATGTTTATGACTTTACCTATCAAATCCGTATTTCCCTTTTCCATAGAAAGCGAGATGTCCTGTATTCTTACGCCCAGTGCATCGAAGTCCTTCCTTATTCCGAGATCAGGAAGCAGCTCAGACGAGATCAGGTTTATACCTCCAAGGAAGGAAGCAGCAAAAAGCGTTTTAGGTTTTGAATATATTTCACCCGGCGTTCCTGACTGTATGACGAGTGCTTTATTCAGTATGACGATCTGGTCGCCCAGAGCCATGGCCTCCTCCTGATCGTGCGTGACGTGAATGGCCGTAATACCAAGCTTTCTCTGTGTCTCCTTCAGGTAGTCCCGAAGGTCAATCCTTACCCTTGCATCAAGGTTTGAAAGCGGTTCGTCCATAAGCAATATCGCAGGTTTCTTAATCAAGGCCCTTGCAAGTGCAACTCTCTGCTGCTGGCCGCCGCTGAGTTGCTTGGGATACTTGTTCTCCTGTCCCTCAAGTTCCATTACGTCAAGCAATTCATGCACATGTGTCTTGATATAGTCATTCGTATAGCGCGCAACAGTCATGGGCATGGCGATATTCTCGTAGACAGTGAGATGAGGATAAAGAGCATAATTCTGGAAAACAAGCCCTACGCTTCTCTTCCAGGAAGGCAGCGCGGTGACATCTTTGCCTCCAATCACGACGCTTCCAGTGTCCGGACTCTCAAGACCCGCTGCAATCCTGAGAAGGGTGGTCTTTCCGGAGCCTGAGGGACCTAGTATAACGGCATATGTTTTCTGGTCAAACTCGAGGTTGTCAAGGGAGAGCGCTAGGAACTTTCCAAACGTTTTCCTGATATTGTGCATCTCAAATTGTGAACTCATCCTACTGTACCTCCAACCCTCCATAGCTTATCTATTCTTTTCCTTGCAAAATAGATCAAGAGAATGGACGGTATAAGACTGATTACACTGGCAGCAGAAAGTTCTCCGTAATTGAATGCCTCATGACCGATTGTGCCGCCGATGAAGATTGTGACAGTCTGTGCTCCGCTGGGGAATAGGAAGTTCATATTGAAAGGCGTATATGCAAACGCAAGCGGGAAAATCAGGGCACCCCATGCTATTATGAATGCATAAAGGAGAGTGACGGAAATACCGTCCCCGCTCAACCTTAGTATAACCCTGTAAAAAGATCCGTAGACGCTCATTCCATCCATATTTGCAGCCTCGTCAAGATGTTTCGGGAAAGTGGAATAGAAGTTATAAAGCATCCATATCGTTATCGGCATGACAAATACCGGATACGAGATAATTAAGCCGAGCCAGCTGTTCAGAAGCCCAACTGACTTAATGATCCCAATCATTGGTATCATGAAGATCACGGTTGGAAGGGAATAGACGAAAAGTATCAACGAAATGAATTTCAAGCCACCGGTTCTGTGCCTCGATATTGAATAAGCTGCCGGAGCACCTATGAAAAATACGAGGAACGCGGTCCCAAGCGACACTATAAGGCTGGATATGAAGTAAGGCTGCCCTACAGTGATACTCCTGAAATAGCCTGCCAGGGTTACGACAGAAGGAATAATGACTGGCGGGATCGAAATAATTTCACTTAATGTCTTGAATGACTCAAGTACCAGCCAAGAGAATGGGAGAAGTATAAATGCTAGATATAGTAACACAAAGAACCATGCCACTTTTCTTGGAATTTCCCTGTTTGGCATGAACTTGAACCTGATCTTCCTCGATCTTGCTGATTCCCTCAGAGAAAGGCGGACAAAAAGTATCGCTATACCGGTTGAAACTACGGTCATGATAGTCATCAGGACAGCAGCCTGTCCCTGCCCGATGATGCCACCTGTCTCGTACAGACTGTATGCTAGATACGATATATCCATTATTGCAAATGGCGACGATGATGATAGTGCAACGTATATTGGATCAAATGTGAATGAACCGAATATCACCATTAAAACGGTTGCAGAAAGCAGGCTGGGCTTAATATACGGCAAATCGACCTGTAAAAGTTTCCTCGTGCCTATGAGGCCATCCATGTGTGCTGCCTCCTCTATGTGCGGCGGTATTGCTTTGAGGCCGGAATATATTATGAGCGTTGCAAGAGGCAGGCTTGTCCAGATATCAATTAGCACTATGCTCCATGGGGATGTGAAAAGGTCGACCTTTGCAATATAGTACATGAAGCCGTTTGTGGGGTTCAGCATGAAGACCCACATCACCGCACCTGTAACCAGGGGGATGAACGAAGAGAGCAGAACTATAGGAAGAAGATACGGCTTATTGAGTCTCTTTAAGAATGTAGCAAGCGGAATAGCGAGGAGTATATCGACCAGTGGTACTGCCAGTGTGTAAAGAAAGGTATTATAGAATATCTGCGTCAGGCCATATATCTTGAATGCGTTGATATAGTTGCTAATCCCCCAGACAATCGAACCGTTAATGTCAGGGCTCTGGAACGTGAGTACAAAATTTTGTAACATCGGGTAAATTCCAAAAATTAATAAATAAATTAAGGCAGGCAGAACCAATATGGTTGCCTGTCTTTTATTAGGTGATTTCATGCAACATCATTTAGAGAACGATGTTGTCATTCGCCAAGGTCTGCGTCCATTCTGAGGCCGCCGTATTCAGTGCTGCCGTAGCTGTCGTTGTTCCCTCGAGATAGTCAAGCACCTGAGTGTTGAAATCAGGTATAAGTGTACTGAAGAGGGGAGATACCTGGCCGACGACCGCTGCGTATCTGGGATCCAGATGAATTGTAGCGGAATAATTCAAGAAACTGCTCACCCATCCAAATCCTGGATCAGATTCAGCAACCTGCAGTCCATTTGAGCTTCCAGGAAGGAAGGAAAAGTCAGTAATTCCAAGGCCGTACTGTGTTGACGACGTTGCAAAGTTCAGGAAGTTGACAGCAAGTGTCAGGTTAGGAGAATTCGGGTTAATTCCAAGGAATGTGGGCGAATAACCGGTATATCCTCCTGGGAGCAGTGACACGCCGTAATTCCCTGCAACCTTGGACTGGGAACTGTTGGAGTAGTCAGGGAAGAAGCTGGACCATGCTATGCCCATAGCATAATGTCCTGTTTCGTAATAGGTCAGCTGCTCGCTGTATCCGACCGGGCTTACCTTTACGGATGGCTCGTACTGGGTGAGATTCTTGTACATCTCCAGTGCCTGAATCCCGGCGCTGTTGTTGAATGAAACTGAGAATTGGCCGCTCTTGTTTCCAAAGTATGTCCAGTAATTAGGAGATGAGTTGGGCGGAACGCCTGTATTGGGGTCTGACGACAGGTAAGGGTAAGCAAGGTTGTAAAAACCATCTATTATTGAATGTGCCGCATGGTTCGGGAAGAGGAGAGCGTAGTTGTTGTTGGTGTCGTTGAATGATGTGCTTGAATTGATGAAAGAAGCTGCATCCTGGAGTGCAGTCCAGTTCTGGAATGTTCTTGGGTTGAAGCTGAAGTGGTATTTTGCAGCGAACTCGCTCTGAAGGGTTGCGTTGTCAAATATGCTTTTCTGATAGACTAACATGTACCCTATAACTGTGTGGATAGGTATTCCGATTGTGCCCAGAACTGTTCCATTCGGTGCAATCCTGTAGCCTCCCGAATACATGTTCCCGGCTATCTGGTTAGAGAGATCTATAACACCATTTCCGCCGTTAGAACTTGTTGGAATATGATACAGATATGGGCCTAGAGTCGGTGCTCCAGATGCATAATACATCATTATGTTAGGAGTGCTGGAACCGCCCTGTAGTGCACTCTTCTCAGAGGTGAGAAGATTGGAATATCCCTCTGTCGTTATCTGTACCGTTACATTTGGATTCGCCTTCTCGAAGTTTGTGGCTACCATCGACAGGTACTGTTCTGTCATGCTACCGCTACCAACTTCTATAACAAGGGTCTGTTTGCTGGGCGTTGAACCATGGTGGCCCAGTTCTATAATGGAAACCCCGGCTGCTATCACAACTATTACAATCACAACTGCAATTATCGCAGGCAGTCTGCTTTTTTTCATGATCCCGTCAGGGACTGGACTATTATCCATGTATGGTGAACGCAATAGGAGATTAATTATTCTTCTCTATAGAAGATGTGCAAATATTTTTAATATATAGTTAGGATTAACACTTTCGCATCTCTTCTTTCCCTTTACCGGGTTCGATGGAAAGTTTTTTGCCGGTTAATATAAGAAATGTTGCTTTAAGGCAAGTTTCCTTATATCACGAAAGAGTGCACTTTGAGGGTTTCAGCAGACTGTTAGCTTATCTACATGTTAGCGATATTGCCCGGATTTGAAGATTGGTAAGTACATCCAGGCAGGTCTACAGGGAATTATTATCGAACAGGGCTGTCTCAGTTCTGGCTATTACGCAGCTAGTGAGAACCCTTGGCAGGTCCCAGGTCTGGATTTTCATACCCGTCTACCTTTTACTAATAAGGCATGTGCAGTACTTTGACATAGGTCTGTTGTTTTTTAGCACTGCGATGATTTCCCTGCCGGTAAGCATATTTGGCGGCAATATGGTTGACCGTCTGGGTAGAAGAAAGGTTGGGATCATCATACCGCCTATACTTGTCTTTGTCTTTTTCTCGCTTTCTGCTTCAGCGTTCCTGGGGCTTCCGCTTGTTGTGATATTCGCGTCGTTTGTTGCAATCGAACCTTTAGTCACGGTCCAGGGCATAGTCGATAATGTTCTTGTAACTGACATTGTGGAGGATGCAAAAAGGAATGACGCATTCAGCCTGCTTAGGATTGCCGCGAATCTGGGTTTCTCTATCGGACCAGCAATGGGCGGATATCTTGCTTACCTGAATTATGGCTTCGTATTCATAGCCCCAGCAATTATTTCAGTGCTGGATTTCTTGCTTTTCTTCAAGTACATACAGGAACCAGTGCATAAATCCTCTATCTCTGGCAACTTTACCTTTCCTGCAAAGGATACGAAGTTCATCATAGTTTGCATTTTACTAGCTATGATCTGGTTTGTCACTGGTCAGTGGGGAACGACGCTTACGCTGTTCTGGACAAACTTTGATCACCTGACAAACAGGTTCATAGGCGATCTTTATGGCCTAAACGGGGTATTTGTTGTCACCATGCAGATACCAACGAACTGGCTTTTCAGAAGAACAAGCGATCACCTGAGAATTGCGGTCGGAGGCCTGGTGTATTCATTCAGCTTCCTGGCCCTCGCCTTCTTCACTGGACCGTACTTCCTTGTCCTAGATGTATTCTTTATCACAATGGGGGAGAACATAATCAGCCCAGTTGCATTCTCGATGATTGGCAAGATCGCACCTCCAGACAAGAGGGGGC
The DNA here is from genome assembly GCA_021800105.1 of Thermoplasmata archaeon. Classification (GTDB taxonomy): domain Archaea; phylum Thermoplasmatota; class Thermoplasmata; order Thermoplasmatales; family Thermoplasmataceae; genus UBA582. The sequence goes on along the minus strand of JAJYZI010000008.1, from coordinate 11,164 downwards.
AGTATTTTGGTGCTTTCCAGATGATTGTCGGTTTCGCTGTGCCATTCGCACCGCTCATGGGAACATACCTGCTAGGCTACTATTCGAACCAGGCAGTCTCATTCTGGAGCATAATAGCAACTATCGGTGTAACAATATCTCTAATGGTATATGCATATGGAAGGGGCAGGATGTCGCAGGCTCCTGCACCTAGGGAGAATTGACCGCTTCTATCTTCCTCTTATTTGTACTCTTGTCATGATAGGAGAAGAATATGCCTCCAGAGATCAGAAGAAAGCCGATATATGCAAGGAGGCTGCTCTTCTCCGACAGAATAAGATAGCTCAAAACCAATGATATAGCAGGCACCGCAAAGAAGTACGACGATATCTCCGAGACGTTGTATTTCCTGTACAGATGGAAAAATATAAGGTAGGCAAGGGAGGTGCCCGGAAACCCAAGTATTAAAACCAGCAAGATCAGCTCCAGGCTGGGATGCATGAGACCGACTGGATCGGTGAATATCGCAATGACAAGTATGACGGGTATGGAATAAAGTAGCTGCAGTGAGTTATAGGTAGAAGGACTCGTACCCACAAGATATTTCTTGAAGTAGACGGTTCCAAGCGCCCAGAAAATTGCACTAAGCAGCAGGAGCACAACACCCAAGACGGATGACACCGAGACCTGTTGGACAAATATCATGATCACTCCTGCAAACCCAAGGATGGCTGCCACAACCTTCGTAAGCGAAAGAGAATCGCCTAGAAATAGAACAGAAAATACAATCGCGAAGATTGGAAAACTGTAGACAAGAATAGACGAAAGAGACGCAGGTTCTAGCTGTTCACCGAGAAACCAGAAGCTCATGAAAAGAGATACATTCAGCATGCCTGCAATGAAGATTTTCAGGTGTGTGCGGAGATCCCTTGGTATTCTGATTCTGGTGGAAAAAATCAGGAATGATGTTGCTGCCCCTATGACTATCCTATAGAAAAGGATTGGAAATGGGCCCTCGATACCAAGTGCAATCTTAAGTACGGGGTAATTCAGGCCCCAGAACGTGGCCATAGCCAGGAATGATGCTATATCCAGGTTTCTACTGTTCACTTTTTGGTGATGCATTAAGTGTATGTCATCTTATTGTAAATTTTGGTGTGGGAATTATTAGATTGCCAAACGATAATTATGGCGTTGATGCGCTCCGCATGAATGAATGTCTGGCATAAAGTTATTTTAAAACAAGAATTATAACATAGCGGCGTATATGGGAATTGTTAAGATGATACTGTTATCTCCGGGAGAGTCCACGCCACTTCACAGTGAGCTTGCAAGGGCCCTAGGTGCCAGCATAGGTACTGTCGAATCAAGGTCGTTTCCAGATGGCGAACTGTATCTTCGAATAATGGATGACCTCAAAGGACAGGACGTTCTGGTAGTGCAAAACACCCGCACAGAAAGGGACATTCTTTCTCTTCTTATGCTTCTTGAGGCTGCAAGAGCCCTTGAGCCTGACAGGCTCGATCTTCTTGTTCCGTATTTCGGATATGCAAGGCAGCATATGAGGTACAACATAGGCGAACCGATATCCTCGAAGGTAGTGGTGGATGCAATCTCTCCTTATGTTGATTCGATGTTATGCGTCGACATACATGACGAGGAAACACTTGAATATTCATCCAAGCCGTTTCACAATATACACATTACGGATTCAATACTGAGCCATTACAAAGATTCGGATATCAGCTACGTTATCTCACCTGATGATGGTGGCTTTGAACGCGTAAAAGTAATTGCTAACCTCCTGGGGGCTGTTCCACTGCATCTGGACAAGAAGAGGGAAAGTGATTCTATCGTCAAGGTAGTGATGAACGAGATCGCGGATATCTACGGTAAGAACATACTATTGCTTGATGACGTCATTTCAACAGGGGGTACAATACTGCAATCTCTTGATTTACTTAAAAGAAGGAAGGTAAGCAGCGTATATGTATGCGCCATACATGGAATATTTGCAAACAAGTCTGATGAGACGATCGCCTTCTCATGCAGTGGATTATCCGTATCAAACACAATAAATACAAAATATAGCAGCATAGATATTTCAGACGAGGTAGCTAAAAAGATCAAGGAAGTGGTCAAATGAATGGACTTAGGGATTGCAGAGAACATGGGTCGTTTAGGGGTGAGACATGCCCCATTTGCGGATCTCCTGGCAAACTGCTGATGGATGATCGCGAACTTGATTCGTTCGGTAAAACAATGGCAGGGCTGCTTAGGCATTTTCCTGAAAGATATGGCATAAAACTGGACGATCATGGCTGGACTAAAATTTACCCGCTCCTTCCTGCAATAAAAGCAGAAAAGAGGCATTACGGATGGCTGACTGCCCACCACATAGAAGCTTTTGTAAGGACTGAGCCAAAGGGAAGGTACCAGTGGGATGGTGATAGCATGATCAGGGCAGCGTACGGTCATACGATACCAGTAAACATGGATGATCTGCCTACAGATGATATACCTGACAAGTTGTATTATCAGACGACGACAGAAGAGGAGGAGTTCATCAAGGAAACCGGAATAAGCCCTTCAGATAAGACATGGGTACATCTTTCAAAGACCTACAGACAGGCTTATGTTTCTGGTTTGTTCCATGTGGATAATCCAAAAGTTGTTGAGATAGATGTGCCTGAACTGGTGAAAGCTGGACATCCCGTCTACAGAGCAACCCAGGAGATCTTTCTGACAAAGGAGATACCACCTGAATTCTTCCAACCTGCTACTGAGGAAGATGTCACACCTACTGACGAAGAAAAAGAAGAAATAGAGCGCGTAAAGGAAAAAAGAATGAGAAGGAGAGAAAACACCTCGTTTGATTAGTCCATTATGTTAAGAATATGTGCTCAACTGCTTCAGGTCTAAATGCCTTTGGGAGCAGAAAAACCACTATCTTGTATCTGCACGCAGTTTAAGTTAAGAACATGTTCAGTGACATGAACCTTTACATGAGTTAAGTAGAGTGCTTATGTGAGTGCATCCTTCAAGTTAAGTGTGATCTGCAATTTTACAGGTTTCGACAGACCCATAAGCGAAAACCGGATGTGAAAGGTTCACCGCTTTTGAAATTTGTGGTTGGCACTATTAGTGGTTCGAAGCAATAATGATTGAACGCCAGAAATGAAAAACGGTAGCTTACATTTGCATTAGTATTTGTTTGGTTCGTCGGCGTATAGGGATTGTCCTGTTTCCGTGCTCTGCAAACACATAATATTGCAGCTTGACTTCAACCTGATTGCTCACGTTTCCCTCTGCGTCATTCTTTACGCGCTCATAGACAAAATGACAATCAACATTATTAAATTGGGCTAGCGAGCTGTTACCTTATATGGAATACTTATCTAAAAAAAGCACCGAACTGCAGCGTGAAAAATTTTTCAGGTTCTGCGGTATACTTGAACTTGCAACGGCCTGGACATATGAAGGTTCAAGGTTGAGTGCAAGCACACCATGCATGACTAAATAGTTCTATATCACTAGCGCAGCCGAAGTGGCAGGCTGGTCGGAAAACATCAACATAACCAAATGAACTGATGAGTACTGATACCCGTTTTCAGAAATAATGTTGGAAGCCCGCATTC
>JAJYZI010000008.1:0-7447 GCA_021800105.1 Thermoplasmata archaeon | reverse complement strand
CATGCGTAGGAAGGACTTGCCGCTTCTGAATTTGCTGTAATAGGTGGAAGCTTAGATGTGTTAAGTTCAACAAAGGTAATCGGAACAGCAATCACGATCACTGCGGAGAAAGTAACCAATTTCCTCTTCTGGCTCACGATTTATTATAATCTGCGAATTTATAAATGAATCATGGTATCAATATAAAATCCTATGGACCAGACTGATACCTAAGGTTTTCAGAATGATCTTATCAATATCTTAATGGAAAATTAGAGCCACAAAATAAGCCTGACCAATATATTAATATACTTATATTGTCTGACACACAGTCAGATGTTAGAAAATAGAGAAGAATCAGTAGTTGCCTTTTCCCGCTGGATGGAAAATGAGAGAAAAAGTCACTTAACTGTCAGACAATATTGTTTTTTTGCAAATATATTCTTGGAATTTCACAAAAAGAAATTAGAGGAAGTCACTGCAGATGACATTGAGAATTTTAAAGAATACATGGTCAAAGAAAGAAAGTATTCCAAGAGCAGCCAGTATCTTTGCACAAAAGCCCTCAGGCTTCTTTATAAGTCATTCAGGATCAATCCACCTTATAATCTCACAGCACCAAAGAGGCCAAGAAGTATTCCCAAGTACCTGAGCGAAAAGGAAACCGCCAAACTGATTCAGGCAGCATCAAAGAACTCAAAGAACCTTGCAATAGTTAGCGTGCTGGCATATACGGGAATACGAGTGGGAGAACTCTGCAGGTTGAATATCCAGGATGTTGATCTGGATGAAAAAATTATGTTAATAAGGCATGGTAAAGGTGACAAAGACAGGATAGTAATTCTCAGCGAAGAGTCTGCTGAAGCCCTTTCTTTGTATCTTAAGAGCAGAAACAGGCTTAACATTGACAACGATTCGCTCTTCATAAGCAGGAAGATGAGCAGGTACGATCCGACTTCGATTCAAAGGCTCGTTAAAAAACTGTCAGTTGAAGCCGGAATATCCAAGAGCGTTACACCACATATCCTGAGGCACACATTCGCAACATCAATAATGCGAAACGGTGCCAACCTGAAATTCATACAGGAAATCCTCGGGCATTCTACATTAGCTACAACGCAAATCTACGTGCATATAGATGACGGAGCTATGAAGTCTATGTACGAGAAGCACAAGCCAACTTATCGTTAGCTACTGGTTCCTCTTAATGATAAAGTCTGCCAGCCAACAGAGAAAATTCTTGGTTTCTTGGTCGCCTTCCTGCTCGCTCATGTATTTCTTTGCATTAGCTGATAGCTTGCCGGCAAACAATAATGAATAGTCCAGTGAGCCGGACTGCTCAACTATTCTTTTCACACGATCAAAATCTGCACCTGATACATTTCCGGATTTTAGAGTCTCTCTGAGGAAATCTGCATCTGCTTTACTTGAGTTCTCCATTGCTTTCAGGATTAGCAAAGTTTTTTTGCCTTCGTTAACGTCGCTCCTCACGGATTTTCCAAGTGTCTTTTCGTCGCCGAAGAGACCAAGGTAATCATCATGCAGCTGAAAAGCGAGCCCCAGCGAATAACCGAAGTGGCTGAGCTTGTGCACCTTCTTCTGTGTACCCGAGAGAATTGCGCCTATCATGAGCGGTCCCTCGATCGTATATCGGGCAGTCTTCCAAAGGTGCACCCTTATGAGATCTCTTACCCGGAAATCATCCGCACTTGATGAATTGACGTCAATAAGCTGACCATGCCCCGTTGTTTCAAATATGCTGGTGAGTTCGAGATTAGCTCTTACAAGCAGATCAGGCTCAAATCCGGATGTCAGAAGAACCTGGTGACAGTAGGAGTCTGCCAAGTCTGAGGCTATTATTGCAATACTTTCCGATTGCCGTTCAAAGCCCTGTGATCCAGAATACAGTGAATTATGGACATTGATGTGAAATGTTGGTCTTCCTCTCCTGATCAGGCTCTGATCCATGATGTCATCCTGAATAAGGAAGTAGGTCTGTGAGATCTCTGTGCTAAGTGCTGCCCTGTAGATTTTTTGATCTGGCGTCCGGAATAGTGAATATCCGGCAACGGTGAAGATAGGCCTGAGCCTCTTGCCTCCAGATAAGGTGAAAGTCCTGATAAGCTCAACAATTCTCCTGATCACTGGATCTATAGACTTTTCCACCTTCTCGTTCAGGAAAGTGGTAAGTTCGTGGTCGATCTTTGAACGCATGGTCTTCATAATTTCAGGATAGTCTGCCAACTTTGTCACATCCAGGTATGATGTTTACATCTTTCAGCTTGGATGCCTGCCTGATCCTTGTAATCAGTATATTCGGAAACATTCAGGTTGAGGACGAATACCACAATTCCAGTGATATTTAGTGTGTTTATAATTGTTGTTGGAGTTTGAGGGAAGTGTTAAAACACCAGTGCTTTAGAATTTAGATGAATGGAGCTCCCGTCAAAGAAAACACTAATCGTAAATAACAATGATTATATTTTATTTAGACCACACCAGAAATGTTAAGGCACTCTCTTTAAGAGTAAGATAGATAAGTTGGACTCTTACTGTTGTTATGAATGCTAAAGCATTATTTCCGGCGGCATGTTCTAGGTGCGGGTAGCATAATAATGCGTCAAGCCCCCTGCTGGAACTAGACTGTTGAAGGGTGAATTCGTTTAGAAGTCATAAACTAACCTTTTCAAAAATTCGAAATATGCAAAAAATTAGAGTATGCTGATGTGGAAGAAGAATACAAATAGCTCACCGACAAGGTAGGTGGCTCCTGCTGTAAGAAGCGTAAGGAGTGCGGATCTTATCGCTGCCCTCAGTACCCGGGCATTCATTGTAAGTGCAACAATTGAGTTTGTTATCGCCTGCGTTATCGCAACCAGTGAGACTGAAACAATCAAAGCTGCTAAGCGCGAGAACGCAACGAATGGAAGAATTGCGATTGCTGCGCCGATAAGGTAGTAGAAGGCAGTTGTGATTGCAGATTGCTTTGACTTGTCCTGCAGCTCGTAAATTCTTGACCTTTGCTGCCTGTTGGGGGAAAATAGGCTGGCCTTTTCGATCTGATGTATCTTGTATTCGTTCTGGCTTTTCTCGGACAGATAAGATCCCAACGACATGCTCATTGCTCCGCTAATTGCCACCACGAAACCGCCAAGTGCTATGTAATAATGGCTTGTCATTATCGCGGTCAGACCTGCCACTGAGCCTAGGACTTCAACGAGCCCGTCGCTCATGCCGTAAATAATGTCCCTGCTCCTTTCTATCTCTTCCTCTGTCTTACTTATCTGGTTTGCAAAAACGTCTTCATGGTTTATTTCCTGGTCGAGGATAGTCTGCAATTTCGCCTTTAAAGGCGTTTCTTCCTTCTCACCGTCTATCATCTCCCGGTACATCCTGATGGCACGGAGTTCCCCGTGCTCAAGCATACGTATCGTCAGGACGGGCCCCAGAATTCTCATCAGGAAAAGCAGGAAGCTGATCTTCACTCCCTTTCCCTTTATCTTGGAAACATCCTCGGAGGATCGCTCAAGTTCCTGTTTCCAAAAGCCCGCATGATCCTTCTCTATGTTTGATAGTTCCTGAAGCTGCCCCTTAAATTCAGCATCCTGTATCCGAGAGGATAACCTGTCGTAGAAAGTCATATCCGTGACTTCGTCCTTATAGAACTCAAGTGCCCTCTTTTTAAATTCGCTATTTTCCAATTGCCATCTCTATATATTATGAAACATAAAGGTGTCGGTATCGAAAAGTCAGTCCAGAAGCGACTCAGCTTTCAAACCAAGGCTATTTTACACAAGCTCGAGGAGTGAAAATATGAGGTTAACCTAATTCATTCAGAATGAAAAGAGAATAAATAATTACGATTTTCGTACATTTATTGTTGTTTTCATTGATAAAAATATATATTGGCACATAGAATTGATTGCTATGATAACCGGCAAGGAAAAATCAAGTGCAAAAAAAGGAACAGAGATGAATGAAATAAAGATAAAGACCCTTCTACCCGGACCGAATGCAAAGAAGATCGTAGCAGAGGATTCAAAATACCTTGTTACAACAACAAAATCACTACCGGTGGTCGGATATCGTGGCAAGGGGCTATTTGTTGAGGATGTCGATGGAAACGTCTTTCTGGATTTCTCTTCAGGAATTAGCGTGACAAATGTTGGACATGTTCATCCTTATGTTACGCAGAAGGTAAAAGAACAGCTTGACAGAATGTGGCATTTTGCCGGAACAGACTATTATTACAAGGAACAGGTGGAAGCAGCTAAGGCTATTGAGAGCGTGGTTCCAGGGAAGTTCCAGAAGAAAATATTCTTTAGCAACAGCGGAACAGAGAGCAATGAGGCAGCGATCAAGATCGCCAAGGCTCACACAAAGAGGCAGCAATTCATAGGTTTCATTGGCGGATTTCACGGAAGGAGCAACGGATCACTTTCCTTCACGGCGTCCAAGGCGTCCCACAGAGCAGGCTTCTTCCCATCTATGCCCGGAGTTGTTCATGTGCCATTCCCGAACCCTTATAGGAATCCATTCGGGATAGATGGCTATGAGCATCCAGATGAACTGGTTGAACTCACTCTTGAATATATAGAAAAATATGTTTTCAGGACATTCCTGCCACCAGAAGACGTTGCAGCATTCATGGTCGAACCGGTTCAGGGCGAGGGTGGATATATTGTGCCGCCAAAAACATTCCACAAGAAGCTGCGTAAGCTCGCAGACGATAATGATGTTCTGGTTATCATGGACGAAGTGCAGACAGGATTCGGGCGAACTGGAAAGTTCTTCGGGTCGGAACACTTTGGCGTCGAACCTGAAATCATGTCGCTTGCAAAGGCAATTGCATCTGGAATACCCATGGGTGCTGTTGCGATAAACGCAAGGCTTGATTTCGATCACCCAGGCATGCACTCCAACACCTTTGGTGGGAACTTGATTGCAAGTGCCGCTTCGATTGCCACTATTGAAGTGATCAAGAAGGAAAAACTTGTCGAGAATTCCGCAAAAATGGGTCTTTACCTGAAGAAGAGGCTTCTGGAACTGCAGGAGAAATATGACGAAATCGGCGATGTAAGGGGTCTGGGCCTGATGACAGCAATAGATTTTGTCAAGGACAGGAAGACAAGGGAACCGGCCGCAAAGCTGAGGGATGATGTGGAGCGCAAATCCTACGAGAACGGTCTTCTATTGCTTTCTACGGGTGTTAGTGCAATAAGGATAATCCCTGCGCTGATAGTCAACGAGCACCAGATAGACATGGGCATAGACGCCCTGGACAAGGCAATCAATCAGTCGCTCTGAAGTCTGTTCATATAATCAATAAACTCAGAGAGGGGTTTTCCCCTTTCCCATTTTAAATAAAAATTATTTTCTCTTGTTGTATCCAACTTTGGCAGGAAATCATATAGATATGCGATTTTTCCTTTGGGGTTTGCAGGTGCCGCAAAAGTCTTCCATGCTTCTCCCCTTATCCCTTTGAGCCTGTAAGCATACATGAGGAATGTTCCTGATGCTTCCAGCCTCTTTATCATCCTTGTTGCCTGTTCCTGCCTCTTGCCGGAAGCTTCTGTGAACATTATGCTGTCGCTGATGGAAGATTTCACCTCAATAATTGCAGATAGATCACCGCGGAGCGCTACAACATCTGCGCCGAGTGACCCAGCGGACCGGGTAACAAAGAACGGATGCCTGATGAGTCCGAGAACACTTTCCTTTCTTTCTGGCGGAACTGCTCTGGAAAATTTCTCCACCTGTTTCATATCACCGGAAAGTATACCGATCAGTTCTCTCTCATAGATGCTGCCGTTCACAATATCAAGAAAGAGTAAGCATTGGTGCCTAAAAAATGATTCTTTGGCTGAAATCTGCATTTAAAGCGTTGTCCTGCCAAAACCTTAATATCCCTCGACAAATCTTGGTGAGATAGCCAATGCCCGTGTTAACTAGAGAGCACCTGATAAAAGCTCTCGAGATGACGTACGGAACAAAAGGCATGCCTCATGGTGATATAGAGGAGCTTTCTGACTTTATCCTTTCTTTCTTCGGTTATGATGATTACGTCTTAGATAATGTGCTGTCAAGTGCAGAACGGGATGTATTTTACAATCTTGAGGAGTATGACTTCCTGGAGCCTTACAGGGAGGAAGTCACAATAGTTAAGGGAAAGGTCTGGAGAGTCAACCAGTGGAAATTCAAGCGGGACAAGATAGCCAAGGTCCTCTCGAGCAAGAATGATGCCACGGACGAGGTTGACGTCTATGAAGAAATATTCAAGGAGATCGCAGGGGACGACAAGAACTGAGCTCGACTGAAAGAATTATTTGCTTCCAACAGTGGTAATCAGATTTGCCGATCCTGATACAAAGAGCAGGATCATCAGGTTCTTGCTGAACTGTAGGGCAGCAGGAACGAATGTGTAGAAGAATTCAATGTCTTCCCTCCTCATCGCCCGGGTGAGTCTTATCGCCGCGACGTAAACAAATAGACCTATTACTATATATATGAAGAGATAGAAAATATCAACTATTATAGAGGGCACGTAAGAGAGAAAGCTGCTGAATGGTGATAGTGGCAATATAACGAAATTGAAGGCGGATATTGCAGCTAGCATAATTACGGACGAGATCCAGACCTTGCTTATCGTCTTGAAGTCATATGACGCTATTTTGAATTTGAGGGCAAAATAAAGGATGACCAGGAAGTTAATCACTATCACGGATGAGTAACCTATAGCAGCCCCTACCAGCGGATTCCTGGGTATAAGAATCACAGATAGCGTTATATTTGACAGCAGTGAAAGACCGCTTGAAATTATGAATATTGATGTAACTCTTATGCCTTGCAACCCTTGAACAAGGACGCCCTGCGAAATGAATAAGGCAGAAAAAACCAGTATTATTGCAAGAGGTATGGCGCCTGCTGTGTAGTCAACATGACCAAGAACGAGTATTATGGGCATCCCGAGGACCGCAATCCAGATTGCAATAGGCGTATAGATGAACGTTGCGATGTTTATTGTCAACCGTATACCTCTCCTGATGCTGTTTGCGTCGTTGTATGAGAAATATTCAGAAAATTTAGGAAGAAGTATGTTGTTAAGGGGTGAAACAAGGAAAGCAACGCTTGATGCAATTAGCAAAGCATAGCTGTAAACGGCGAATACATTGCCACCGACAAGGTAGTCGACAATGAGCCTGTCCGCGTATACCGACCCTGTGGAGACTATAGATGCGAGCAGAATGGGTATAGAGTACCTTAACACCGGCCGGAGGTTCATGTTATCTGTTTTTTCTGTTTTGGAGGATCTAGTGATTGCAGCAAGGAAAAACAGGCCCAGTATGAGCATGAATGTGTACGAGGCTGCCCATCCAGCTGCCACCGCCTGGGCATCTCCAAACCGGAAGAGAAGGAAAGATGCCGAACCATATGTCACTATTGCATTCAGGAGAACCAGGAAACCATT
>JAJYZI010000048.1 GCA_021800105.1 Thermoplasmata archaeon | reverse complement strand
TTTATCAAAAGCGTTATGGCCACCATCCTAATAGTAAATGGAAGCTATTTTTCGGCTCAATCGGCATTAAATAATAATGCAAACTTATTATACTCGTACATCAATGTCGTACTATGTCTTCCGTGGGACTTGCTGAAGAAGCACTGATAGGTTTTTTGATCTTGGTTGTTATAATAATATTCCTTTCTGGACTGCACATACTAAAGGAGTGGGAGAGAGCGATCGTACTCACGCTTGGTAGGTTTGCGGGCGTGAAAGGACCCGGAATTATTTTTGTGATGCCAATTATAAGCAGGATTCAGAAAATTTCTACCAGGATTCAAGCTGTAGCGTTCAAGACGGAAGCTTCCTTCACACAGGATAACGTCCCGGTAAACATTGATGCGATAATGTATTTCCAGATTGTTGATCCAAAGAAAGCTGTCCTGAACATCGAGAATTACATTACAGGAACCAATCTATCTGCCCAGACCACAATAAGGGAGGTGGTTGGTACATACACCTTTGATGAGGTGCTCTCAGAAAGGGAAAAGATCGGTGGAGCAGCTAGGGAGATTATTGATGAGAAGACCGAGCACTGGGGAGTGAAGGTCTCTTCTGTAGAGATTAGGGACGTACAGGTTCCACAGAGCTTGCAGGAAGCAATGTCCAGACAGGCTAGTGCAGAGAGGGAGAGGAGATCAAGAGTCACCCTGGCACTTGCAGAAGTCGAGGCAGCTCAGAAGATGGTTGAAGCATCAAATCAGTATACAACCAACCCGATTGCATTCCAGCTCAGGTGGATGAACATTCTTTACGAAATTGGTCTCGAGGGAAAGGGGACGCTTATGATGATCCCAATAGAGGCTATGCAGGCAGGCAATATAGGCGGTCCAATTACAACAATGGGACTGAAGAGCGTTGCTGACGGTACCGAGAGACCCAAGCAATCTTCATAAACCCAATTTTAATCATTTTTCCTATAGTTTCTGCATAAATCAAGGAACATCTCCATAGAAAGATCCTCGCCTCTCAGCGAAGCATATTCGTGCTTTATATCATTCAATAACGTGCCCAACTTCTTCCTTCTCGCAGAAAATATTGCCCTGAGAAGCTGATCTGCCTTCTCCAGATCTATGCCCCCCAGTATTTTAGGAACAATGCGTATGATCGCTGAGTCCACCGCAGGAACTGGATCGAAGAACACCCTTGGAACGGTTCTTATATATTCAACTTCGGCTCTAAGCTGCAGTGAATAACTGATCCTGGAAGCCCCCTTGCTTCCTGGCTCTGCACATGCCTTGGCGGCGAACTCCTTCTGAACCATGAGGATAGCTTCCTTGAAATCAAAGTCAAAGATTTTGAAAACTATTGCTGCTGTGATCATATATGGAATATTTCCTATTATGCTGTCACAACGTCTTGGTTGCATGTCAAGTATACTTTCCTGAATAATAGTAAGGTTTCCCTCCTCTATCTGAGATGCAAACCTTGTCCTTAGAAAATCCGCCAACCTATGATCCGGTTCAACCGCATCGACCTTAAATCCACTATCAAGCAGAACTTCAGTGAGTGATCCTTCGCCTGGCCCTATTTCAAGGACACTTGAATGCTCCCTGTTTAGAAGATTCACCTCGTATATGGCAATATCCCTGTTACGAAGAAAAACCTGTCCGTATTTCTTCGCAAATCCCCTGCCTGCCGAACTCCTCATTGTGAGACGAAGAGACGGTGCTTTTGCGAACGATCGCTCAGCTCTTCCACGATCCTGGCAGCGATCATCTTCTGAGGATTATGAAGGGTCTTGACCCTTTCAGTCAGGTCCTCAAATGACTCAAATTTCTTCTTCTTTCTCTCCTCTACAATGCTCCACATGGTTTTGTTTCCAAGCCCCGAAAGTAGCTCCAGCGAATGCATACGCGCGTTGATTGGTTGGGCATTGTTGAAAAAATCCACGAAATATGATCTCCTGTCGTTTATGATGCTCTCTAATATAAAAGGAAGTTCATTCTCGGCTGCATGAGTGAGATCCCTGTATGATATCCGACGCTTGACCGAGAGTATCTTCGTCCTCAGTTCCGGGTTCTTACCGATATATACTTTCTCGCCAACCGCCATGACCGCATTATTTTTTGGCACAAGCTCAAGAAGCTTGAACTCCTCTTCTCCTATGGAAAGAACGATTGGTGATTTATGATATGACTTGTCATCCGGACGACCTGAAGCAAGGTAATCCAGGACATAGGCGTATTCCTCCATTCCTGGCATAGCTCACTCCACTATCCCCTTCACTACGTCAAGTATTGCTGTAATTTTATCTTCTGGCAGGTTGATGGAGCTCGATGTGAGAATAATCATCAGACTCTCTCTGTTACGGGGTGCAAGGTCAATAATTTTAACGATAACCTTGTCTGGTAAGTCTGCAACTGCAGAAAGTTCCTTGATAGCCTTCTTCACCTCGGCGGGCTTGAGGGAGTGGAACTTTTCAAGGTATTCCAGGCCCTGCTTTTCTACCGGCGTTGTTAGATCTAGCTTCGATAGCAAGGCAAACGATTCAGATATCGTCAGATATTTATATTCAACCAAAGTGACACCCCTTAATATATATTCAACGGGAATTTAATTTTTTCCGACGTCGATCTTCTTTAGATGAACAGGAGCAGCGACTAGTTTCTTCCTGACAGATCCAACGTTTATAGCAAGGACATAGCACTCTCCCTGCTTGTCCACTATAACTCCTGTTTTTCCCTGGAAATTATGAAACGGCATTCCATCATGGACTGAAGGGTTGATATGCACTGCTGCGTAATCCCCTACCTCAAAGGATCTGACCATGTCATTAACCTTGGGAAATCCTCTTTCCTTGATTGACTTGGTCATTTTCATTCTTGACCCGGATCTGGGTCCATGCGACATTTTTGACATTCTATGTTTCCTCCTTTATCTCGAGCACATCCAGCTTTTCTACCTTCAGGCTTGATCCATACAGGCCTGAAAGACTTGGGTTGGTTCGACCCTCATCCCCATTCACCAGTTCCTTTATGTAGGTACCGGCTTCCGCCGTTATCTCGACGACGGCGTGGGAACCATCGATTGATAGGGTATTCGCCTTTTTTACCATTCTTTCCCTAATTAGATCTGCTCTGCGTCCCGACACCCGTAATGGAGTCCGCTGATAAATAATTTTGCCGTTTAGTGCAGTAACTGCCTTAAGGAAAGAAGCCTCATCCAAGTTGCCTGCAGCTTCGATAGTTACCATGTAGGTCTTGTCGTGCCTGCTGTTCTTTACCTTTTCTACCTCTTCCTTTCCAACGATTCTAAGGTCCTCGATTTCAACCGATCCGCTTCCATTGACCTCTTTTGCCAGTGCGTCCAGGTCAATGGTTCTTAAGTGAGGCGAAGAAAGCTCAAGTACAAAGTCACGACCCTTTCCAAGCATCAGCACGTCGACATCCTCCCTTCCCGCTGCATGCAGGTAAAAATTCTCGGCCCTGACCATGCTCTTGGCTGGTACACCTATGAACTCCTCAACCGAATCATGCTTGTCATGGATTATCCACCTAGTTTGAGGTATACCTCTTACAAGCTTTCTGTAGCGACCCTGTATGAAGAGACTCTTGAACCAGAATCTGTAGCTGAGATATTCCAGGCTCACCGTAATTATTACATCTGGATCTTTTAGATCAACATCCTTATGCATCCTGTTAGACAATAGCTTACCGAATTCACGATTGAACTCCTTCTTTAGGCCCTCTCCCTGGCCAAATCTGGACTCGAGATCCTTCTCCAGTTCGCTAGGCTGGCTGTTTTCCGATCCAACAAGGAACGAACCGAATTCATAATCAGTGAGTTCAGCCTCTATTGGTGCACACAGGTTTCGCAGATTGAGGAAGAGCCCATGACAAATACTGCATTTGTCTTCCTCAGTTATTGAAAGAGAAAGACCCAGCGCATTCAGGGCAAAAGCAATTTTCTCCCCCCGCTCCGGATTCGAGAGACCATGCCCGACTTTTGCAAATGTCCTACCCAAGCATCGTTTGCAAATGCTGGATGATGACAGGAATTCCAGATCCTGCCAGTTGGGCATAGATACTTCACTTCGTTGTTATTGTTTTTTCTATTGGCGGCCTTTCTTTTAAGAAAACCCTGGATCCGCACTCGCACTCTATTTCTGCTGTTCCAACAGATTTCTCAAGCGGTTTACCGCATCTAATGCACTTATACACTTTCCCTCACTTGCTCCAGAACCGCCCTCGAAAATTCGGGCGTATAGGAACCACCGGCGAATTTGTAATGGCAATGCCTGCACTCCCATATACCGCTGGCAACACGCTTTACCTTCCTCTGCTTGCATGAAGGGCATGAATAGAAGGATATCTTCTGCTTATAGACCTCGTTCCACTCCTTCCTGATAGTAACGCCATATCTTGGCCCAAACCTTCCAGCGGCTCCGACTTTTACTGTTCTTTTTGCCATATAATCACTTCGGGTAGTTATTCCTGATCTGGCTTCCGACATCACTTGAGGTTTTTATAGCTTTTTGGATCTCCTCAAGAGTGAAGAAACCAGGTTCGCCTTTCTGCATTGCTTTAAGGTGACCGTCTTCCGCCATAGTTACAGTGAGCCTCGCGCTTGCAATCTGTTCCTCTTCCAGATCTGGATCAACAACAACGATGTTCTCGATCTTTACCATTGTGACAGAGGCAGGTCTGCATGTTATTGGCAGCGGGAAGTCCTTCTGTCCTATCGTTGATGCCGGGACAACTGCAGTTGCCAGCGCAGAGACTGCGGCTATTGTGCACGCATCTATCAGGTTACCATCATAATCGATAACATCGATATCTATGAAAACAATCCAGACCTGCTTTGCGGGTTCAACCACAAGCTTCTGCAGATCTATCATCTTTGACTCCCGAATTCCCCTGTCAACAACCCTGGCAATTTCAATTGAGTCCTCGCTGGGCGGTCCCGCCTCGAAGGTAGGGAATGCCATTGGCAGAAGTTCTACATTTGTAGTCAGGACGCCCTGGTTTGGGGTATCCGGAAAAGGTTCGCCTGCTTCAATCTTGATACCGCAGACCACTTTGGTTCTTCCCAGTGTGACGACAGCGGATCCAGATGCCCTCGGGATGAAGTTTGTCTGTATGACAACTTTTCTCATCTCATCAAGCTTTCTGCCGTCTGCCCTGATACCGTCTTTCTTTATCTTCTGAAGAATGTAGTTCCTCTTGATCTCTGACATTACGTCAAGTTCATCTCGCGGCATTCTCACTCACCCCAGTCCTGAGCAGTGCTTGCATAATTCTTCTTCAGTGCATCACGCTGAATCTGGTTAATCCTCTCTGTAGCCTTGAATATCATCGACGTTGCTTCATTGAACTCATCTATTGAGAGATCGCCGTCCATCTGCATAAGGACTACTTTGCCGGACTTCGGCATAACTGCCACCGGGAGGTCTGCCTGTCCAAAGTTATCCTCTTCCTTGGAAAGATCAAGCACGACTTTGCCATCAACCTTTCCAGCTGTGCAGCCAACCACTAGATCACGCATCGGTACCCCTGCAGCCGCAAGTGCAACTGCAGAAGCTGTCAGGCCTGCAATTCTCGTACCGGCATCTGCCTGCAGAACCTCAATAAAGACATCAATCTGGGCCCTGGGAAAAAGTTCCACCATTACCGCAGCCTGAAGTGCTTCTGATATTACCTTCGATATTTCCATGGACCTCCTGTCGGGGCCAGGGCGTTTTCTCTCATCTACGGAGAAGGCTGCCATGTTGTACCTTGCCCTGACAAAAGCCTGGTTTATGTCCTGCATGTGCCTGGGGTATGCCTCCCTGGGTCCGTATACGGCTACCTGAATCTTGTTGCCGCCCCATTCTATGAATGCGCTTCCGTCAGCTCTGTTTAGCACGTCCGTCTCAATTCTAATTGGCCTGAGGTCTCCCGGAGATCTTCCATCCAGTCTCAGGCCGTTCTCATCAAATAGTTTCTTGTCACTCGCTGTTCCCAACTATCTCACCTTTTTTATCTTCCAAATACTTTTTCACTCTGTCTGTGAGGCCAACAGTATGTGCCTCTTCCTCTACCTTTCTAATAGCCCCTATTGCCACTATAACGTTCTCGGGGGCACCATCGAGCCAAATTACACCGTTCTGGCCGACCATTATCCTGGTATGAGTTGAATCCTTGATCATGTTAACCATGCTTCCGCCTTTTCCTATAATCCTGGGTACTTTAGGAGCAGGTATGCTTACCAGGGTTCCCCCCTCGAGCTTCTTCAAGCCAACATCCTTCATGGTGATCCAGCTCTCCTTTATTTCATTGATTGAAAGAACCTTGGCATACACGTAGTCACCGACATTCATGTATCTTTTCAGCTCACCTGAAGTAACCCTCCATGGTGCATCATTCATATGCAGAAGAGTAGTATAAGTTGAGCTTATGTCTACAATCCACATTGATGGCCCTATTTCTATTACCTTACCTATAACTTTGTCGTTTCTGCGTGGAACGTATTTTCCCGTAAATGGAACCACGTCCACAAACTGCTCGCTTTCCTGAAGGATGCCAAAAAACTGGGAACAATACTTATTATCCCCACATTTGTACACTCCATTCCTCGGCTTGAGGTTCGGCACCTCCACAGGATCGCCTGGCATTACTATCTGCTTAACATTTGACATTTGATCACCATTCTTGTTCCGATAAACAATTTATTTCGTTTTCCAATTTTAAGTGTATTATCTCAAATGATATAATTATATCACAATCGCACTAATAGTTACTATCAATCAAGCATGGACGCGCTGAATACTTAGTCAAGCCATATATATTCTGATGCGATATTATATCATGTCACGAAAGGAAAAGGATGTTCTTGGCGAAATAGACATACCCGACAATGTTCTTTATGGCATCAATACGAGACGAGCCATGGAAAACTTTCAGATATCTGGACTGAAAGCCGACGCAGATCACATCGCATCTATGGCGCAGATTAAGAGGTCTGCAGCAATAGCAAACTTTTTGGGGAAGAAACTTGACGAGAAGAAGAAGGTTGCAATTGTAAAGGCATGTGATGTCATTATCGGCGGCAAATATCATGATCAGTTCATGATAGATGCTTACCAGGCTGGAGCAGGCACATCTTTCAACATGAATGCAAACGAGGTCATTGCGAATGCAGCCTTGCTGGAAATTGGTGAAAAACCTGGAAAATATGAAATAATTCACCCAAACGATCATGTCAACATGAGCCAGTCTACAAACGATATTTACCCGACAATGATCAGGGTTACTGCTGCCAAAAAGGCAATCAGGCTTCAGAAAGAGCTTAATGTGTTCATAAAGAACCTGAAAGAAAAGGGCAACGAGCTTAAGCATGTTGTAAAACCTGGAAGAACGCACCTCCAGGACGCTGCCCCAGTCACGCTCGGGCTTGAGTTCCTCGCATACTCTTACGCTATGGAGAACGATCTAGAAGAACTTGAATGGGCCACGGAGAAGATAATGGAACTGAATGCCGGAGGAACAGCAGTAGGAACAGGAATCAACACATCACCCAACTTCAGAGAGAACTTCATAAAGGAGATCTCGGAAGTCACTAACCTGAACTTCCAGAAATCTTCCAATCTGATGGGAATAATGCAATCAATGACAGACTTCTCTCGAGTGATGAACGCTACAGCAAACCTCGCGCTTGATGTTACTAAGATGGCAAACGATATCCGTCTGCTTTATTCAGGTCCAGGAGCGGGAATACATGAAATAAATATACCCGCAGTGCAGCAGGGATCTTCCATTATGCCCGGCAAGGTCAACCCGTCAATAGCAGAAGCCATGAATATGATCTGCCACTCCACTCTAGGAGCACAGCAGGCAGTTAACTTCTCTGCGCAGGCAGGCCAGCTTGAGCTTAATGTTATGATGCCGCACATCGATTTCGAGCTTTGCAGGTCACTTGATATAATGACTTCGGGATTGAAAATGTTCCGCGAAAAACTAATCTCCGGAATAACAGGCAACGAGGATGTCTGCAAGGAACACCTTTCACGCAGCTTTGGATCCGCTGCGCTCTTGAACCCGATTCTTGGCTATGATACAGTAGCTGTAATAGTCAGGGAGGCCATAACAAGCGGCAAAAGCATAAAAGAGCTGGCACTCAAGACAGGCAAGATAACAGAAAAGCAGTTTGATGAGGCTATGCGTAAGGGTGTACCTGGATAATATTAGTTAGAAAGATCCCTTACCACGGTGCGAGAAGCACTGAGACCCGTACATTCGAATACATAAATGAACAAGCTGGAAATGTAACTAACATCTCCAGCATCAAAGATAAATATTAAGGAGTCATGTTTTTTTTCATGCAGGCAAA
>JAJYZI010000007.1 GCA_021800105.1 Thermoplasmata archaeon | reverse complement strand
TTGACATCGGCATTCATCATTGGGTATCACCGTTAAGGATTACTTTTTTTCCAATCCTGCCCTTGATAAGTTATAGATCAATATATTAGCGAATCCATAATTTATTGATTCCACATGCATTATAGTGCACAGATCCGAATATTAACGTTTTAATACGAATATTAAAATTTATTATTATGATTTACGCAAAGTATATATATGGACTTTGTGATTCAGGAGGGCGAATGAGAAAGGTCGATAAACTGTCAGTTATAGGTGACGAAATCGTGACCAGGGCTCAAAGGAGCGACCTCTACGCAAAGGTAGTGGATGATAGGGGTAATGTTGTCGGCAAGATTACAAGGATCCTAGGTCCGGTAAAGTCGCCATATGGCGTAGTTAAGTTGAGAACCAAAGATGCTCTGAATATTGAGCTGTTCATAAGGGAGTGAAAAAAATGGTAGAAGAAAAGAAGGAGAAGAAAGGCATTGAAAATATTACCAAGTGTCCCGAGTGCGGATCCGTCCAGCTAATCAGGGACTACGAGCGCGGCGAGCTTATATGCAACTCCTGCGGTCTTGTTATTGATGATGCATATATCGACCAGGGGCCAGAATGGAGGGCTTTTGACTCAGATCAGAGCCAGTCCAGAGCACGTGCAGGGTCACCCATGACTTACACAATTCATGACAAGGGACTTTCCACAGATATTTCCTGGAAGAACAAGGACTCCTACGGTAAATCTATTCCAACCAGGAACAGGGCGCAACTATACAGGTTGAGGAAGTGGCAGAAGAGGATCAAGGTATCGAATGCAGCTGAGAGGAATCTTTCTCAGGCACTTCAGGAACTCGAGAGAATGGCGTCAAACCTGAGCATTCCAAACGATGTAAGAGAAAGTGCAGCGGTTATTTACAGAAAGGCAGTGAAGCAGAACATGATCAGGGGCCGAAGCATAGAAGGCGTAGTGGCAGGATCCATATATGCTGCCTGCAGACTCACGAACGTGCCCAGGACACTGGATGAGATAGCATCTGTAACAAGGGTCAAGAAAAAGGAGATTGGAAGAACCTACAGGATAATGAGCAGGTACCTCAAGCTGAACATCATTCCATCAAAGCCCGACGATTATGTGAACAGGTTCTGCAGCAAACTTAAGCTGAGTGCAGAGGCAAAGAAGAGGGCAAACGACATTCTTAAGCTCGCAAGAGATAATGACCTTACATCTGGGAAGGGCCCAACAGGAGTTGCTGCTGCTGCAATTTACATTGCATCGCTTTTAACCGGCGAGCGCAGGACTCAGAGAAGCGTAGCAGAAGTTGCTGGCGTGACAGAAGTAACTAT
The DNA here is from genome assembly GCA_021800105.1 of Thermoplasmata archaeon. Lineage (GTDB taxonomy): Archaea > Thermoplasmatota > Thermoplasmata > Thermoplasmatales > Thermoplasmataceae > UBA582. The sequence goes on along the minus strand of JAJYZI010000007.1, from coordinate 32,546 downwards.
AAGGAACCGCTACAAGGAACTCACAGAGAAACTAGGGCTGGCAGTGGAGCAGGAAGAGCAGTAGTCTTACCTGCCTTCAATTTTTTCAAATACTTCGAAGCACCTTAGCAGATCATCAATAACATTAACAATTGTTGATATTTTTCTTTCCCTTATTATAATTTCAACGCCATCCATTACTTCAAGTGCTTCTATTTGTCCATGATTATCGGGCTCAAGACTTTTGGTGAACTCGCTGGGTTCCATATTTGCGGTCTCTATCTTCAGAGATGCAGAAATCAAAGAACTTGTGGACATCTGGATAGAATTGCTTGAAAAGATAAAATAGATTCCACAATATCTGGGACAAGAGCGGAGGTTGCCGAGCCAGGTTAAAGGCGACAGACTCAAGATCTGTTTTCGTAGGAATCCGCCGGTTCGAATCCGGCCCTCCGCATTCACTTTTGAAATTAGACATTACTGATTCTCAGAAAAGAACTTAGGCTCAATTTAGCAACGGATAGTCAATTATAACACGTTTACCTTGATTTTTGTTACATTTATACAGATGGAATGTTCTAATTTAGATATTTTGCCCACTTTTCAGGCCTTTTTTTACCATATTTGACTTTCTCTGCACCTAAAAAATCTGCTAAATCTTCGACTCTCTCGGCAAGTCTGCTTCCAATAATTGCCTCATTCTCGAAACCGGGTTCAGCAAACATTCCTTGAACATAGAGGGTCTTCTGTTGTTTTTCAAACTTCGTATCTATTCTTCCAACCAGGTTGCTGTCCCACAAGATGGGAAGGACGTAGGTGCCAAACTTCCTCTTCTCCTTTGGGACAAACTGTTCGAGAATGTAATTAAAATTGAACATTTTTTGAGTCCTATCTCTCAGTGTAATCATATTGTCGAAGGGTGAAATCAGTCTTAACCCAGGCTCCCATTTATCCGAGTCGATTGAGTCAAGTGCCCTAATGTCTTCAGATAGCATGTAATATGCCTTTGCTTTGTGTTGGCCCTCAATTTTAACTTTCACTGCCTTTCCATCTTCAACTAATTTCTTAAGGGCACCTTTCAAATCGGTATATCTCCCCCTGACAAAATAGCGGTAGATGTCGTAATCTGTAGAGACTCCCAGCGCCCTCATAGCCCTAATGGCTGTGACCATTTCCAATTCAACTGTAGGGATAATAGTTCTTTCTACAGATTTCGGAAGAAAATTATCCGTCAGGTCCCAGAGATTCTGGTTTCCAGAATGGCCCGCAACCATGACTTCCCCTTTCATTTGAAGGTGGAAAAGCAATTGGGTGACTTCATTACCTGAACTCCAACCATCTGGGCTTTTCTTCCTGTTGCCATAATCTTTGAATTGCCCTGTTTCTGCCGGGCCTTCTTTCAACCTCTTCATTACCTTCTGTTTCAGCTCGTGATGAGAGTTCAGGAATTTACTTGCAGATTCAGCATGGGAAGCCCATCCCCTTCTCATGGAATCCGGATAACGTGTCATCAAACTGTAGTATATCGGGTAGTCTTCGGCTAGCACTAACCATGCAATTGGTGCCCAGTGAAACAACACTTCTTTGTCATGCCACATGATCTTATCCAGTTCTGACCAGTCAAATTTACCAATTCTGCTCCAAATGGAGATTAGATGCGAAGGTGCCACAACGGTGACCGGATCCCACTGAATGTACCCGATATTCCTTATTATCGCTTTCAGCTTTTTGTTGAACGAACCTTCAGGTGTATTACCCGCAAGGAACTGCTTGCGGATGGTCAGCCTTTTTGCTGCTTCCAGGGAGGTTGTAATAGTTTCAATTTCCATATTGTTTCACATTGAACAGGGGCAAGAACCATAAAATGGAAAATTCCCTTTCGAAAATATATATTGAGAAGCTTTTTAATAATTTCTATTGTTTCATAACTGTTTACTCTAACAGAACTTCCAATATCCAGATCATTTTCGCTGTTTCATGGATTTTCGCTAAATATGTTTCTTATACATTTTGCCTTCCGATATTGCTTCTTACATGCAATAGGCGTTGTGTAAATCATTCCCATAGAAGAGTTTTATGTCACACCATTAGATTGTAAAATTCTCTGAATGCCACAGGGGTAAACGATATTATACAAACAATTGCGCCTATCAGGTAGAAACTGCCTTGAAGGGTAAGAACCTGAATTAGAATCCCCCCGATAGTACCAGATAAGAAGGTAAGGCTGACACCAAATGTCTTGATGACCCCGCTTACTCTCCCCATCATTTCCTGGTCTACAATTTTAATGATTGCTGTGTTTATCACCACGTTGATAACCCCTATAAGAAGGCCAATAACAGAAGTTATGGCGAAATCCGGGTAAACAGATTTGAGAATTCCTATCAGGAAGAGTAGCAAACCGATTGGTAATATTGTCACTATCGAATATACGCCAACTTTTCCTTTTGCAGCCGATCCAAGAACGGATCCCAAAATTACCCCTATAGTCAGGCTCAGGGCAAGTGTAGTGAAATAAACGGCGCTCAATCTGAACTGGTCCTGAATAAGGTAGACCATGAATATGCCGAGCGTCCCGAATGCCAGGTTTATTGCAAGTATGATTATTACTAACCCTCTCAGCCTCTTATCCTTGAAAACATATTCAAGACCCTTTCTTATAGAAGAATTCATGTCCTTTTCTGTGGATATGGATGCGGTTTTCTCATCTTTCATCAGGAGAATAGGGATTATTGCAATCGCGAAAATAATGGCAAAACTGTAAATAGCGAAATTAAGGCCAAGGATCAGGAAGACACCCGAGATTCCATATCCAAGACCTTCTGCAATTCCACCAAGGCTTTGCGAAAGTGATGTTCCAGACTGGTACTGCGTCTCGGTCAGAAACTGCTTCGACCAGCTTGCTGAAGTGGAATTCATGACATCAGTTGACAATCCTATAACAAAAGCTACAAGGTATATGGAGAGAGTTTCAATGATTAAATTGTCAACCAAAAGAGCTATAAAAAGAGCGAATATTGAAACTACCCTTGCAGCAGAAACCAAAATTGCAAGGCTCTTTTTGCTTGTCAGCCTGTCAACATAAGCACCGAACGCAAAACTGAAGAAGAGTGGCAGCACTGCCATCCCGTCAGCCAGCCCGGCAAGAATAGAAGATCTAGTAATGAGAAGTGCAATCCACAGAACCGAAATCTGGAAACCAGCCACACCGGTTCGTGAAACTGTTCCTGTTGCCACAAGTAGCTTGAAGTTCCCGGTAAAACGCAACTTATGCTGATCTAGCGCAGTCCCGGATTCAGTCATGTTGGCTGCCCACCCTGCTTGCCATGCTGGGCAAATTAACTAAGGATTGTGTCCATTCTTTGTCATATGGAATATACTTATCAACATTTGAACGAGATAATAGCGCATCCTCAGTGTTGAGGGAAGCAACAAAATGCGCATGAGCCGTTGTATTATACATATCTAGACGATTCAGTCGTATAAATTTCATTAATACGTAAAACTAAAATTGATATATTAACTTATCCATGTGTATGTCGCTTAGTAGATACGAGATTCTCTTAGAAGCGTATAGGAACCCCACAAAATTCCGTATAATTCTGCTTCTCAGTGAGCATTATAGAATGACTGTCACAGATATGGCAAAGTCAGTGAAAGTGAGCAGATCCAATCTTTATCATTTCATAGCTCAGATGGTTAAAGAAGGCATTGTGAAGCCTCCTGAAGTAATACCCAGAAAGAATTATGTTGAAAAATTTTATCGCTTGAACGAGGAAATGTTCAAGGCTGAAGAGATTAAGGGGTGGGAAAAACTCCTTCTTAGTGCAACCGCTGAGGAAATTAAGGAAACAGTGAGTTCAATATTGATGGGATACTCAATGATCCTGAACACTATTGCAGACCGGATTGCCGCTTCCGGAGATGACGATACAGAAAGTCTCAGAAAGTGGCTGATAGAACAAACTCCAAACACTATATCTTATGCAATAATCACAAAGAAGACTTCAAATAGAATTGATCCCGTCTTAAAAGAACTTTGGAGCGCATTTTCCGTAGAACCTGAAGAAGATGATAGCAAGGATTCTACTGCGTGGAGCAGGCTTCTGTTGGTTTATTTGCCAATGCTAGGTAAAAAAATCTGAGTGCATAGAAAACATTAAAATTGACTAATGTTAAGCCGATTCCTTTTGATGTGCAGGTAAAAGGGAGCTCCAATGTGTTGCATCAAATCAAATGAATGCAAATAATTGTAGTTCCTTAGTTTCCTATAACATATCCTGCAGGCCATTGGGTATGTCTTCCAAGTGCCCCGATAGAAGTCCATTTGCAGCCGTCTTCCTTATAATTGGTTTTAAAGACGCAAATGTGAGTTTGCCATTTAATCCATACGCGGAATCTCCCACTATAAGGAAATCATCAAACTTAAGCGCCATTTCGTGTCTCCCTGGAATAATATAGGCTTTAATATCAAGAGGCAGAATGGTGGACTCATTATATTGCCGAGCTTCTTTCATACTATACAGATCAATAAACATTTTTGTAATCGCTTCATCCTCATTAATCGCTTTAATGTCAGGTATAAATAATGGAATGCCCATTTGCCTAGAAAGTAAAGAGCATCCTCTGAGATGTGGATAAGTTGTCATGATCACAGCTATTGGGTCTCCCAGAATCTGGATCATCTTGATGACCCCAGGCATGGCAAGCGGATCAACCAGGACGGCCTTGTTTTCTCTCAGTAGCAAATGAGAATACATCATAATCCCGGTTTCGCCATCTATAGTCCCCCAACGAAAAATGTTTCTTGTAATGGGCTCAAACATCCCGCTAAGATAGGTCCGTAAGTTATAAGGATTCCTTATGCAAACACTGAAAGCGGGCTAAAAACTTAGTTTTAGAGTCTCCATGTATCAAAGTCCAATTCTATAAATGAAATCATGACAGGATTATCATCTCATAACTGTTGCGAACCTAAGTTAGGCTTCGGGCAGGATCCCTAATTTTTTCCTGTCATTGCGATAACAGACAACTCTTACCTGTAACACAATTGTAAAAATCAGGAAATTCAGCTATTAAGATGGGGAGATGAATACTTGCAACATCCCATTCCCGCCCTCAAACATTCTCAAGCCTTTGTATCTTTGCAACATCCACGCTAAGGAGGCGGAGTACTAAATCTGCCTGTCACTGGATTTGTGGAAAAGCTATTACGTGGGTGAGCCATTTGCAGCAGAGAGTTTATGCGACTTGAAGTTTCCGGCATCTTCAAAACATACGACGGGAAAGTGCCGGCGCTGACGGATGTATCCTTCTCCCTCGAGGAAAATGGTATTTTTTCGCTTATTGGTGAGAACGGTGCCGGAAAGACGACTCTGGTTCGGATTCTTTCCACACAATTACTTCCAACCTCCGGAACCGCAACTATCGATGACGTAGATGTCGTTTCCCGGCCTAAAGAAATACGCGAAAGGATTGCTGCAGTCCCACAGGAAGCTAGGGCGGTTCCGTGGATGACTCCCATCCAGACAATCACATCCTATCTAATGTATCGCGGATACAATCATGCAGAAGCAATGGAGATGGCCTCCGATACGATACGAAAACTTGGCATGGAAGAATTTGAGCACCAGAAGAATCGAAAACTTTCCGGTGGCCAAAAGCGTAAGGTTCTGGTTGCCACGGTTCTCGCGTCGGAAGCTGATATAATTTTCCTCGACGAACCATCCACAGGTCTTGATTATATTTCCCGGAAAGATCTATGGAACCTCTTCTCCTCCATCAAGGACAGAAAATCCATCATTCTTACCACGCATTACCTGGAGGAAGCGGAGGCACTTGCATCAAGGATAGGAATCTTGAACAAGGGCCACCTCGTTGGATTTGGAACAATGGAAGACCTCAGGAACTTATCCAAATATCCATACAGCATCAGGGTATCTTCACCGGACTTCGAATTAGAAGGTGATTCCTGGAAAGTAGTGCATCTGGCAGAAGGAGGTACACAGATATTCACTTACGAGGATCAGGTATACAGCCTTGTCAGCATCCTAATATCGAGAGGGCTCAGGTTCACTGTCCAGGAAATATCGTTAAACACGATTTTTGAGAATATCATTTATGGAGGTACAAGGAATGATAAGACATCGCAGTAGCCAGCTTTACGCATCTGTCCTTGTTAATTCCCTATATGCAATGGTCAATTACCCTGTAACGCTCGTAAACACACTTCTAGCCCCTCTTTCAATTCTTGCTGTGGTAACATTTGCAAGCCATGGAACACTTCTGCCTGTTGCTGCAGAAGGCGCACTGATTATGAACATGGTTGGAAGCGGGACCGCGATGCAGGGCGATCTATCTCACCTGAAAAACGACATGAGGCTCCAGGACATGGTGGTGAGCTCACCAACGGGACCGGGGATTTATGTAGCCGGAATGGCTATTTCTCAGATAGTCTATAGTCTGCCAACTCTGGTTCTTCTGGCGATATTCAACATATTATTCGTTCATCTAACTGCAATCGGGGCACTGATACTTGCGGCTGACATGGCCACCATATTCACCTTTGCTGTTTCGCTGGGATTCTTCCTGTCCACGCTTTCAACGGATATAGTGCAGAGCTGGGCCTTTGCCGGAATATTGTCTCCATTACTTACCACTATACCGCCGATATATTATCCAATTAGCTATATTCCTCTCCCCTACAGGTATCTTGCTTATATTTCACCCACAACATATGCCGCCCAGATTGCGCAGAGCCAGGCTGGTTTTGCAGCACTATCAGTATTGCAGACTGCTGTTTACTGGCTCATACTTATCATAATAACGCTGATATTCACCTTCATTGCCGTAAAGAGGTCCCGTTGGCGGGATGTTTAGCTGATATGCTCAACTTATCCGATAAACTGTTATGATCTAAAAATGGGTGAGATCATTGTTTAAACCATTCTGTATTAAGAGATTTCAATGACACTTTTGCTTTAGTAAAATGAATCCTCATGGAAACGTGACGACTCAACTTGAGGTTTATCCTCCACTTCAAAACCAATTTACCTCGTCTGAGAGTGACCAGTTACGCAAACACTCCTGACCCGGTTAAAATGTGACTTAAAGGAATTTTATCATCTTCAGATCTGGCTCTATCTCCCTCTTTATGATAGCATCTATACCGATGCCTTCTTCCTGTGCCTTTTTGCATAAAGCGACCGTAGTTTCATGGTCCAGTGTTCTCTGCTTTCCCTTTCTATCATAAACCAGTATTTCACCAAAGTCTTCGCAGTCTATCAACTATTCCCGCTAACCTGATCCGATATTTAATCTTCTTTTATCATTCCTCTGAAACAATATCGAAATCCGATATCTATTAATATCGGAAAGCGATATAGTGTTGATAGATATGTATGGATACAATGAACACAGAGAAGGAATGCATGGTGGACATGGAAGGCACGGGTTCATGGGAGGAGTCGGTTTCAGGGGTCTAAGGCATTATGTCCTTGAACTTCTCAGCGAAAAGCCAATGAAGGGTTCCGAAATAATGTCGGCAATAGCGGAGAAGACAATGGACAGGTGGAAACCAAGCCCAGGTTCAATATATCCGCTGCTCAGAAACCTTGAATCGCTGGATCTTGTTGTTCGGAACGAGAATGGGTCTTATTCCATAACCGAAGCCGGAAAGCAGGAAATCTCATACAGGAGAGAGGTCATGAGGGGCTTCGGGGGAAGATTTGGGCCTAATACCATCGAGGACATGATCAATGAGATGGAGAACTACGTGAATTACTTCAGCGACGTCCCGGAAGAGGCAAAATCCAATATCGAAGCGCTAGGTAAGCTAACTGCTTCCCTAAACCGTCTTCTGGAAAAGCTCAAGTCTGAGGACCAGTAGGTTCCCAACCAATATCCTGATTTTTTATTTTTATAAAACTTTCATTTTTCTTAATTCTGCAAATAAAAATTAGATTGGCATCTTTATAATAAGAACTCCTGTAAAAATTACAAGGGATCCAGTGGCTCATTTTTTTTTAGCTAATAAAAAAAATGAGATCAGGGAGATTTGCCTCCCTTTTTCATGCTGCGGAATATTCCAGTACCAGTTGCAAACATTACTCCAAGACCAGCAACAAGACCACCAACCACTACGCCGATACCAAGCCCTTCATAGATGGAACCAGATGATGAAGCATGTTGTGAACTGAAGCTCACTAAAAGTGTAGTGTTTCCAGTTACCGTCACGGAGGTTGCTTTCAGCGTAACTGTGTATCCTGAAGGGCCCGTAGCGTTTATCGTATATGTCCCTGCGGTCACCTGGACATAGAGTGCTGAAAGGTTAGTTGTATATGTGTGCCCATTCAATATGAAGGTCCAGGAAGATCCTGATGAAAGACCAGTTTCTGTTACAAGTAGTGTGTATTCCGGGATCGCGGAGAACGTAAGACTGAATGTTGTGTTTGCATTGCTCACAGTTACGCTTGGCGACACTGAAACGGAATAACCAGATGGGCCGGCCGCGCTTACTGAGTAGGTACCTGACACAGTCTGAATAGTAATTGTGTCAGAAACGGAGACGTGCTGTGTGCCATTGAACGTAAGCATCCATGAATCTCCAGCAGGCAGGCCCGTTTCCTCGACTGTCAAGGTGTATTCGTTCTGTAGGAATGTAACAGGCATGAGTAACGAGGCACCATCGACTGTCAGGTTGACAGTAGATGCCGTATGATAGCCCACAACTGATCCGATAGAGTAGTTATAAGTCCCGTTTGCAACGCTGAATGATATAGCGGAAGTGCTGGATGATTCTGTGTTACCGTTAAGAGTTACTGACCATGTGGTTCCGGCAGGAAGGTTTGATTCCTTGAATGTCACATTGTACTTGTAAGGCGTGAAGGCTACGGTGATAACTGCATTCTTACCATCTAGTGCAACACTTCCAGAATACTTGGAAGCAACATATCCCGGAACATTTGATACAAAATAACTAGCATTCATGTAAAGGCCGTTTGTTGGCGAGTAAACTATGATTCCAGAGGATGACGACTTCATTGTTGAGTTCATTGACACAGACCAGGAAGTACCGAATGGAAGACCGGTTTCAACAAACGTCACAGTTGGGGAAGTCCACATCGATGTCAGCGGATAATAGTCAACAAGAGATCCGGCAACGGGCATTGGAGTAGTTCCTATGCCCTTGGAGCCTGATCCAGTATAATTGGACCAGTAGTTTCCGCCAACTGGAAGGGGTGCGTTCATGTACATTGGGTCACCCGGGTAGTAGTAATTGTATGTAGTTGAATTAACGGTTTCATTCAGGAAGTTGTTGTGGTAAAAAGTCAAGTTTCCATAGGAATAATACAGATAGAGGAAGTAGAGGGAGTGACTGTTGGATTGGGTGTCCACGAAGTCATTTGCAAAGATAGATCCCATAAAATCATAATACGAACGAAGGGAGTAGTTATCGTTACCAAATGTGTTGCTGTAATAAGTTAAGTTGTGGTTATAATCTGAGTATAGTCCACAGGTTGAATTGTATGCCCCATTATCGAAGAATGAAATCACACTGTTTTCGTATAAGTAAAAAGCGGTATCTGTATGATTGACGAAGTTGTCAAAGACTGACGTGCCAATATTTTCATAAGCATATATTCCATAAGAACTCGAACCTCCGTTCAAAACAGTATTATGCGAAATGACATCTTTTCCATAATACGCGATTATTCCATCGCTGAAACCAGCCGACCCAGGTGCATCCTGAATCTTATTGTAAGAAACATTTACCTGACCGTTTTCTGTTTCAACGCATATTCCTATATCTGTAACATTCTGTATATTGTTTCCAGTTACCTGGATACTTGAGTAGTAGTATAACTCTATAGCTTCAGTGACATTCAAAAATGTATTATTCTGGACTGAAACACTACCTCCGCCATACGATTCAAAATCAACATATACAGAATAATCACTGTTGCTGAAAGTATTGCCCTTTATGAGCACATTACTGGAAGCATAACTTGAATATGCGTAGATGCCATAATTAGCATATTTTGAACTAGGCGATTTTACTGTGTTGTTTATGAAAGCAAAATTATAGAAGTAGCTGTAACCATCCATGTAGAATGTATAACCGCCATTCATAGTTTCCATAGTGTTGTTGGAGATGGTTGCTCCTAGGACTGATGTCTCAGCATAGATATTGTATTCTGCATTAATGAATGAATTATAAACATTGAAATGTGGAGAATAATAAAGGTATAAGCCTGTTCCAGACGGCATATATATTGTATCGCCTGAGAGATTTACCCAACCTGACATATGTTCGGTATAGATTGACTCATAAGTGCTGGTAGGTGACATTTTTAACATGTCATTAAAGAGGTTCAAGTTAAAACCATCATAAGTATAAACTGCATATTCGGAAGCAGCAGAAAGATTTGAGTTTGCAATGGTGACATTGCCATCGTAGCACAACTCCGCACCATAATATGAATTACTGAAGTTGCCGTACTGAATAAGTGCATTTTTGGATTCATATATGTAAATGGCTGTAGATGAGCTATGCGGTGCGCTGTCATAATATGAACCCACAGTTGTTACGTAATCGTAATACAATCCATATGATGTATTGTAAAACTGGTTGTGGGTGGTTATTGCAGATTCCTGCCAATACACGTAAATACCATATTTGGTATAATTTACATGATTATAACTCAGGACGGCTGTTCCTCCGCATTCGACATAAAATGCGTAACTAGAGGAGTCTTTTGACATTATTGTATTACTCCAAGCTGAAAACAAACCAACCGTGTCTGCATAAACGAAATACTCAGAAGTTGCCCCTGAAAACATATTGTGGGAAACATTCACAGAGTCATCATATTCAGCATAAATTGGATACGATTTAGTTGCAGTTGAATTTAACAGAAAATTGCTGTATTTTACCGTGATGTTCGAAGAATAGTAGATTTCAACGAAATATTCACTTAATGTGGAAGTACCTATCAGGGTATCATTGATTACCGCCGAGTTTGTGGCTAAACACAGATTTATGCCTATAGTCGAATTCTTTACTATCAAGTTCTCAACTGTCAGGTCATTCACGTAATAAGTTTTCACTGCAGTTGATCCCCTGCCGTTAACCGTATGGCCGTTTCCGTTGAATACTGTATTGTTGCTCAAAATAGTTACAGTACCATTTATGTTCGTGAGAAGCGTATATATGTGCCCGCTTATTGATACCAGGCTCGAATTACTTGTCGTTCCGTTAGCATATATTATCAGATTCCCGGTATATGCTCCACCCGCATTTCCCTGGGGTGAATATCTTTCACTCGTGTTCGATGTGACTACGTTGCTGCTGAAAGCTACTGCAAATGATGACAAGATCATTATCGATGCCGTCAAAATAATCAAAAATTGCTTATTCATTATTGGGCGATAGCAAGGATGTATTAATAGGTACCATTGATATAATTCGCGACATCAATACATATCAGCAACATTCAATGTAAACAATGATTGTTCGGTCTGATAGCATTAATACTATATAAATTCAAAATAAAAGATTTCTATAAACTATGTCTGATACAATAATTACATGTGATAAGATAAAATAGAATCACGGGACATAAACGTAGTGTCCAGAATTTTGTTTAAGATTAAGGATACCTTTCCCTGAACATGTTCGTGATCTGATCCTTGCATTTATATCAACGCATAATTCTGTACAATATCACACAAAAGAATCATGATAAAATTATTTTCGTGTTAATTGCATATTGTTAAATGCAATCAACTAATTCTTTGGCGTGCAGAGGATGTTTGCAGGATTGGCGGTTGGAATAGCGCTGCTTTTAATTGCATTGCCTCTGACCGATATCACTACAACTTACTCCGCAGATGCGATTGTTCAGAACAATCAATGGCCTTCCAATGACTGCTTTAACTACACTGCAACGATAACAATTGATAACTTATCTCATGCAGCTTCAACAACCAGGGGATATTTCACTATCTTATTGGAGAAAATTTTTCCTTCAAACGGCACAGCAACTTTAAAAATAGAACAAAACGTTGCATACAGGGGAGCGAATCCTTCTTACATAATCAATGTACCAATCCATAGAATTTCTAGTTATCTCCCTTATCTCATGATTTCAAATCTTAGCAATATATCAAGTATAAAAGAGTCCTTGAACATCAGCTACGGTCGAGGCTTATATTCAATTTTCATCCAGCCCATGGAGAATGACATCCAGGATCGATTGCTAAGGACTTGCGAAGTTTCTTTCAACTCTCAAAACAATTCAGGCAGACTTTATCTTGATTCCTTTAACGGTCTTATTGTCGAGGGATCAGTAAGCTGCAAATTCACAGATCTTAATCTGCAGAAGAACGTTGAAAAAAAATCGACTTTTGTGCTTGAAGGGACAAACGTCCCGTTGAACGGCTCCATAAACCCTGGAGGACCAGAACAAGTAGCTTCATTCCCGCCATATCTGGCTTATTTTTACTACTTTATAATTGCGATATTGGCATTCTTATTTGGGGTTGCAATTATCTGGCTCCTGAGAAGCATTAAAAATTAGGCACTAGACAGCAGGAATATAGTAACTATAACATTACACATCTTTACTACCATTCTCTATAGCGAATGAATTCGCCTTTCTTTAAGATAATCTTGACGCTCATTTAGGTAATTGAAACTTTTAATGGTATGTATATCATAATCAACTTGACTGGAATTATTCTTATTCTGGAAGCAGGAAACATGCTTCGATAAGTATAGTGAAGGAAAGATAAATTTATTTTATGATGAAATGCACTCTTCATTGCGCCCTCCCCACTTTTGCGGAAGACATTGATTTTTATGACTTTTTACATGAAGGAGTTCAGTTCGCAGATGTTAAGTATCAATTACATATATAGAAGTATGGAAGAAGAGTCAATAGTCGAGAACTTTATAAAGGCAGTTGAAGGCACAAAGAGCACAGTCGAATTGGTTTTTGACAATTTAACCGTAAAGTTACCAGGAATGAACGCAGTTTTTGCCATAAACGGTAAGATCAACGTGACCGCAAGACCGGTTCATGAGCGACAGTAAAAGCTTACCAATAGCTGGTAAGATTTTTTCCCGGATATCTGGCTCTATAACTGTAAATATCAACGGCAAGGAGTTTTCCCGGATCAGGTTCGTGGATTCGTCTATGGAACTTTCACTCCTTAGTGAAAAGTTAAGCTCTTCCATGATCAAGGTTGTCCCGAAAGAGGCAAGGAAACTGTCCTTCATTCGAAGAATTTCGAAACTTATGGCTAAGCTTGGACTCACAGTGATCATTTCTGACAAGAGAGGAGAGCTAATGATCATAGGCTACAAAGTACACTCAGTACTGGGCGACGTTAAGATCAAGGTTCTTAGGCTCAGAAAATACTTGAAATAGTTTCAATAAAAGCATATTCAGATCTCGCCTGATTCGCTGGGATAACCGAGAGACCTCCACTCTTCGATACCACCCCTGTATGCGAACGCCTTGAAACCATTCTCCCTAAGTATGTCTGCGGCAAATACCGAAGACATGCAACTCTCATTTTTGCAGTACGTGACTATCGTCTTGTTCATGTCCAGATAAGAGAAATCGTGATCCTCAAACTTGTTGAAAGGTTTCCAGATTGAGGTCTTTATTCTGTACTCAATGAATGCACTTCGCGACATAATGTGGACAGGTAAAACTGAACCATTTAGTAGTAACTGAAGAAGCTCCTGCGCGGTTATGCTGTGCTTATCCATTATGCCCAATAGAAATCGATTTGAAAAATGTTTCCCGCCTGTTTATCCGAAATCATCTTTGCGGGCTTTACACAAAATTTATTGTGCATCTTTGCATGTTAAGACATGCCTGGGCAATTCAACCTAAAGCTTGTAAGCCGGGAGTACGTTGCCAAAGATACAATGAAGTTCGGATTCAGGATAATCGGCGATACCTTGACCTTCAAGCCAGGGCAGCATATCCAGCTTATGATACCTGAAATATACGATAAAAACAAGGTTGAAGGGACACGCTTTTTTTCCTTGATTTCTGATCCAGCGGATCATGGGAGCTTATCCGTTGCAACCCGCCTTTCTAATTCAACCTTCAAGAGGTATCTTCTTACGTGCGACTTAAACCAGGCTTTTATAGCATTTGGGCCGCTTGGCTCTTTTGTATCTCCCCCTGGGGAACGACCGCTAGTTCTTTTTGCTCTCGGGATAGGCATAACAGCTCTTCTGCCAATTGTGAGAGAAGCTACCGCATCAGGGAATAGGAAAGTACTCCTTTTCTATATCAACAACAAGCTGGAGGAAGTTGCGTTCGCTTCCGAACTCTTCAATCTTCAGAAGAAATATGGACACTTTAATTTCTATCCATATCTTCTAGGAGGGAACCTTGGGCTTGAATCCTACCGGTCTGGGAAACCCTCGGATGAGTCTATTATCGATGCACTGGGAAATGATTTGCATAACATGGATATAATGATGTCCGGTCCGCCCAGGCAGGTTTATGAGTTCAGGAAACAGCTCCAGTCTATCGGGATCCCTCAGGCAAGCACAAAAGTGGAAATATTTTCAGGATATCTATAATATCATCTATCTTCGCACCGGTACCTCATATTCCAGCAGTTCCCTGCTGAGAAAAGACTGTGGAAATATCTCTCTCGCCTCTGAGAGGAGCTTTTCAAGATTATCCACTCTCGGGCTGTAATGAAACAGGTAGAACCTGCCAACCTTAGCCGCCTTTGCAATTTCAGCAGCCTGTTTTGACGATGTGTGACCAAATTCGTTCACCTTCGGCTCCAGGGATGAGTCTGTCGTTGTGTCATGGATAAAGACATCTGCATCCTTTGCGAACTCCTTCATATCTTCCTTTGGCCTAGTATCACCTGAATAAACTATCTTCCTGCCTCTGCGCATCCCCGAACTGACATCGTCGATGGAAAAGCTCCTACCGTTTATGACAACAAGACCCTTCTCCCTGAGCTCTTCTAGCCGGTTCCTCGGGAACCCAATCTTGAGAACTTTATCCAGATCTATCTTCGGGAAATCAGGTTCTTCAAATGAGTACGCAATGCATGGAACAGGATGGTCATTCTGGTGGGTTCTCACCTTGAACTTTCCAAAATCATAGGTTTCTTCAGGCATCAGCTCATGAATTACTATCTCATAACCGAGCGTGAAATATCCAACGTTGAGTGCATTTGAAATCATCCTGAAAGCGCCTCTTGGTCCATATATGTTAAGGGGGCGTTCCCGAGAATTGAAGGACATGCTCTGAATCAGGCCAAGGAGACCCAGAAAATGATCCCCATGAAAATGTGTGATGAAGACATTATCTATCTTCATGAATGAAAGCTGGCTCTTCATGATCTGCTTCTGGGTCCCTTCTCCGCAATCTAGTAGGTTGAATATATCGTCTATCTGAAGTGCAATGGCGGGGAGGGATCTCCCTATCGCCGGCCAGGAGCCACCTGTGCCCAGGAATGTTAATTTAACGTTTGATGCCAATTCCCGGGAGAATAGTATATCTCTTAATTGCTTTTCCCATTTCTGAGGATATAATGCCCCGTTCTATTGCCTTCGGCAGATCCTCAATGCAGGTAACAAGACTCAACGACCTTATGCGGTTCCAATAATATATATCAGCGGTCTTACCCATCCCCTCCACGTACCGCTTGACAGTATCCTTAAGTGCAACACCCTTGCGGTCAAAGTCCGGGAGAACTATAATCTCTTTGCTGAATGCAGAGATCTCCTCAACCCTCTGCAAAAGGCTCTTTCCCTGATTCAGGCTATGTATTTCTCCCTTCAAGCCAAGTGAACGAAGCCCGTAGATATCATTTCTGCCCTCAACAATTATTGGTACCGCCTCATTTTTCTCGGCAAGTAGATCGATGATCTCGACCAAATCCCCCCCAGTCTGGGCCATTACGCTACTAACAAAGCGATATGCTTAAACATTTCCATGAAGCATGTATTCTTACCGGTAATGCACAAAGAGCCTATGATCGCCTGAACCTGACAGTATACCCAGTCTCACTCCAGCATCAAGCCATCCATAGGAATAATTGATGGCTGAAATGCAATCAACATAGTCATTCTTACCCATGAAACTTTTTGCATCCGAATAATAGTCCTTGGCCATCCTCAAAAAGTCTTCGGCAATATTGTAGAGGGATGAATCCTGTGGAACCGCAATACTTATCTTAGTAAGAGCCTCTTCCTCCAGTTTCACGTATTTCTCGGCCCTCGCCCTTAGATCCTCGCTGATCATCTATACTTGCTGTAGTCGAAAACCAGGTCTATTAGCTTCTTCTCTGTTTTCGCGTCAATAACTCCTTCATCCTTCTTCTTTATGATAAATTCTCTGGCTTCCTTTGTGCCTCTTTTCGCTGCGATAGAATACACGCTTCCCTTGATAGCGCCCCTGACGCTGTCCGGCAGCGTTTCTATAATCTTTGAAAGAAGGAACCTGAACTCCTCCTCCTTTCTCATGTCAAGCTTCTTAATCCGTTCGGTTACCTGATCATATTGATTTCCTGAATTGCTGTTTGGTCCTTTTCTATATCCACCAGCTCTATATTTCCTATACCCGGGCATTATGCAGATATAGGGCAAGAAGGTTTATTTATATTTGCTATTGTGTTTTCATTATCAGATCAAATTTGCCAAAACGTGCCAATTCAAGCCGGGAGTGGTCAAGGATTTATCTGGCCTATTGCCTAAGACAAAAGTTTCTGACCTAAAAGTGCAGGAAATTAGCTTTTGAGTGCGAATAATATTTATCTAAGTTGGTGGCATCAAGTATTACTAATGCTGAATTTTGAGAGGGTCAAGATCAAGCATGAGGATCCTGAGCGGAGACTCAAAAGCTTCACGGTGGAGCCTGTCCTGGAATACACCGATGGGGAAGGCACTGCCGAGGCGAGCAGATGCATAGGTTGTAACATATGCACCCAGGCATGTCCCGCGGGCCTCGATATCGGCGGATACGTACGAAGCACCGCCGTGGGGGACCCTGCAGAGACGGTTAGAATTGTATTCGAGAATCTTCCATTTCCAGCAATTATAGGTAGGGTCTGCACCCATATGTGCGAGGACATCTGCGTTCTTTATGACGATGGCGGGCCAATTGCTATTCGGCACCTGAAAAGATTCGCTGCTGACAAATTTTTCGACTATAGCCAGGTTGTTAACCTGCCTAAGAGAAATTTCATCAACAAGAAGGTGGCAATCATAGGCGGAGGCCCTTCCGGCTTGACACTTGCTTATTATCTTCTTATCCAGGGGGTGCAGGTTGCCATATACGAAGGCCTTCCAGTGCTTGGAGGATTCATGAAGACTGGGATTCCAAGGTACAGGCTTCCCCAGGAAACTCTAGACAAAGAGATAGGTTTCATTGTTTCCCAGGGTGCTGAGATACATCTTAATACAAAGGTTGGAAGGGACATTAAATTTGAAGACCTGATGAGTAAATATGATGCTGTTTATCTTGGTATAGGTAACCATGATCCGAGGATGACAGGTACTCCTGGAAGCAACACAGCAGGAGTGTACCATGCCCTCAATTTTCTCCAGGATGTCAGCCTTGGAAGCAAGATAGATGTCGGAAAGAGCGTCGTCGTGATAGGAGGTGGATTCACTGCGAACGATGCTTCGAGAACGTCGATGAGACTTGGCGCAGAGCATGTGTACATAATGTATCGTCGCAGGGAGATAGACCGGCCCGGGTATCCTTCAATGAATGCTGAGGAGGAAATGGAGGAAACTGTGGAGGAGAAAGTACAGTATATGTGGGAGGTAACACCTTTTGAGTATGTGTCCGAGAACGGTCACCTTGTAGGTGTAAAATACTGGCAGAATGAAATGGTCATTGAAGCCCAGGGAAGGGCAAAGCCTGTGCCCAAAAAGGAGAAGGTCCTTTACATCGAGGCAGACACTGTCATAGAAGCTACCGGTCAGGAACCAGATTTTTCCTTCTTGGGTGATAAGTACCTGAGGCAGCTGAGGCTCACTTCACATGGAACTCCGATTATAGACGAGAAAGGCATGACTTCAATAGATGGCCTATTTTCCGGCGGAGACTGTACGAATGCAATCAGGGATCTCATAAGTGCGGTCAGGGACGCGGATCGTGCAACGGTCGGGATTCTTGAGCACCTGAACGTGATGGATCAGATCGCCGATGACAAATGGCTTCCAGTCTTGGACAGGTGGAAGAAGTATTCAGCCACTGCTGGCAGATCTAAGAAGTAACGTTGCCCTTATTACACTATGATGAGATGAAGTCGAACCCGGTGTATGGCACCAGGACCTTAGGTACGGAAATCCCTCCACTGTCCGGTTGCTGGAAGTTTTCCGTTATCGCTACAAGCATTCTTGTGGTTGCGACCTCTGTGCTGTTCAGGGTGTTCACAACTTGATTTCCATTCTTTGACCTGTACCTGATATTCAGGGATCTTCCCTGGTAGTCTGTGTTATTCGATGCAGAAACAACCTCCCTGAACTTTCCCTGAGCAGGGAACCATGCTTCTATGTCATATTTCTTCGCATTCAGGACGCTCAACTCGCCTGAGCATATATTTACGACCCTGTAAGCAATACCTAGACTGGAGCAGAAATCCTCTGCGTTCTTAAGCAATTCCTCCAGAAAGTCCCATGAATGCTCAGGTTTGCAGAAAACGAACTGCTCTATCTTGTTGAACTGGTGCACCCTGAATATTCCTTTGGTGTCCTTGCCATGGGCACCAGCCTCCTTTCTGAAGCATGGCGATATGCCGGCTATCCTAAGAGGCAGTTCAGACTCTTCAAGGATCTCGTCCCTGAGCATGGCACCAATTGGGTGCTCCGAAGTGGCTATGAGGTAAAGATCCTCGCCTTCAATCTTATAGAGGGCGTCTTTGAATGTTTCGAGATCAGTGACTGCATTCATGGATGCATAGTTGAGCATGAAAGGTGGCTCCACTATAGTGAATCCCCTCTCCGAGAGGAAATCGACGGCGTAATTCATCAGGGCCATTTCCAGTTTTACAAGCCTGTTTTTGAGGTAGTAGAACCTTGCCCCTGCAGCTTTTCCAGCCCTTGCCATGTCTATGAGACCAAGTCTCTCCAGCAGGTCGACATGGCTTACGGCCTTGGTCTTTGTTACCGTGAAGGACGAGCCATCTGGTGTGCTTTCCTTGAAGTACTTGACATCCTCTTCATGCACCACTGCATTTCCCCTATAGCGGACAACAACGTTATTTTCGTCCCCTCTGCATACCGGTACCGACTCATGAACAAGGTTAGGTATTGAGCGCACCACCTCGCTTCTTTCCTTATCTATGGAAGCAAGCTCGGTTTCAAGTTTATTAATGCTTTCACCAAGTTCCCTGACTTCCTGCTTGAGGGAAGTCGCATCTACCTTAGCCTTAATGAGATCAGCAATCTTGAGCGATATCTCATTCTTATGATGCTTAAGGTCATTGACAGCTTTCAGTTTCTGCCTCCAAGCCTCATCGAGGGCAAAGAAACGGTCCAGCGAAGCAGGTTCCATGAATCTCTTCCTGCAATTATCGTAATAAAGTTCCTTATGCTCCCTCAGGAGCTTTACATCTATCATCCGACGGCTATTGAGAATGAATATTTTAGCCTAACCTCTACCCATAATGAGAAAAAAAATTTTAGACCTGTATGAGGGGTAAAAACATTATGTTCAGCGCTTTAAGGCTCAGAATTCATTGAATATGAACTTCAAGGCGAGCGATAAGTATCTGATCCTGGGAGAGCTTGATAGTTTCCCCCTGAATCCCTTATTTTTTTTCTCCAATAAGTTTCTCCTCCTTTTCCATTGTTCAAAGAGTGTGCCAGTCTAGGCCTGAATCCTCGTAGGACTGGGGCTGGTAGCCTGCCCATCTCTGAATACCTCTTGAATTGCGGTCTTCAAGCTCCACCCTGGGTGTGTTCTTGCTTGCCAGATATGTTCCGGAGTAAATCCTGGTGTTGAAGGCCTCATTCAACCCTTCCTCGTTCTCCTTCAATTCTGAGTACACACCGCCTGCATAACTGAATGATATCAGGGTGAGGATTGAACTCGGAAGTATGAGTGTGAATGTCTGGATTAGACCATATCCTGTATACAAGTCATTGATAACAGAAGAACTGGCGAACAGCTTGCTCTGTGCCAGTGCGGCAACTCCGCTTTCCATGTATCTTCCAACTAGGCCAAGCCCGTTAGCATTGAAGGGAATAAGAAGGTATGTCAGAAGAACGAAAACTGCAGTTGTGATAAGCGAAGCATGCAGTGCTTTAACAGGGTTCCCTGACTTTCTGCCCGATATGTACCCTGCAGCAGCTGGTCCGGCTATGGGTATCCACCACAGGAGAATGGAAAAAACCATTGAATAAAGCAAGCCTTTTTTAGTTGAGTATGCAAGTGATCTCTTCTTTGAGTTGCTTCTGAGCGTTGAAGTCACGGCTCTCGTATTGGCACTTCGCATCTTCTCATCAAGGAAGCTTCTTTTGGTTATCATATTGTCAGACAACATATTAGCAAAGGACTACTTAAGTTTTTCCATATTAAACCGGAATTTCTTGATTAAGCTCAGGCTCCGTACTTTTCCAGTCTGTCTGACAACTGCATTAGCATAGGCATTACATCGCCACTTAGTAAATTAAAGCCTGAGCGACAACAATTTACCTCATCAAATTGTCTGACATTATTTCTCCGCATTCCGCTTGTCGAGAAAAGTATGGGCACGGGATCACCAGAGTGTTCCTTAGAAGCACACGGTGTACTGTGATCACCGGTAACGCAAGTTACGACGCTATCAGAAAGCTCAAATGTCTGGCCAAGTGCAGAATCAATTTTTTCAATTACGTCTCTCTTCAGCAGCGGATCGCCATCATGACCAGCGATGTCAGGTGCCTTGATGTTCACAATCACAAAATCATGTGAATCGAGAGCCCTGATTGCTGCTTTCACTTTCCCGTTATAATCGGTGTCTACCCTCCCCGTGGCTCCCGGATGTTTCAAAAGATGCAGCCCGGCGAGGTTTCCTATGCCTGTGATAAGCGGTATTCCGGCCAGGCACGCGCCGTCCAGATCGTACTTTTCCCTGAAGGGTTGAAGTCTTGGGGTTATGCCGGCACCTCTCAGCAAAAGCTCATTAGCTGCAGGCTTACCCTTGCTTTCCCTGTCTCTGTTTTCGGGGCTGCTATCCAGTATTGTTCTCACCCTCTCCAGATATTCGTTGACTAGGTCAGCAGTGTGCTTTGCATTATCGTCAAGGGGCAGCACCTTTCTTGGAGCCCTTCCCTGCTCGTGCGGGTCTGAATCGCTGACCTCCGGCGATAAACCCTTTCCCCTGATTACGAGTGCGGCCCTGTGCTCCACACCCTCCTTGACAATAAATTCGGCACCGTTCATTGAAAAGGAGATCTTCTTGGCAAGGGATCCGGACTCAGGTATGTCCCTACCTGCCCTGCGATCAGATATAATCCCGTCCCTGCTCCTGGTTGCGAAATTTGCCCTGAATGCAATGTCTCCCGGCTCGGCAACAATGCCTAGCCCCATAGCCTCAAACGGCCCTCTTCCAGTATACACCTTCTCAGGATCATAACCCAGCAGCGAAAGATGAGATGTGTCTGATCCGCAGACCAGTCCTTTCCTGACAGGAAACATCATTCCACCAAGCCCTGTAGAAACTAGGGCATTAAGGTTCGGCCGGTATGCAGCCTGCAGAGGAGTTTCGCCGTTTAGCTGTGGATTTGGTCTGTCTCCAAGTCCGTCTAGTACAAAGAGAAGAAGCTTTTTCATCATATTGAAAGCATTTGAGGGTTTAAAGTTATTTATTTGTTGCCATTAAATAACTGAAATTAAATATGACATACCTTATGCAGCGAACTTTTTAAATTGCCCTATCGCTTAGACCATAGACATGATCATTGGAGATTCCGAAACTGTCTCCTCATACAAGAACCAGTGGGACCGTTTCTTTGATAAGTTTGGATACAGGGACAAGATAACAAAGCTCAGGGATTTTTACCCCGATCAGAAGTCTTTAAGTGTGCCATACCAGGAGATAGCTAATTTCGATAATGATTTCGCGACATCCCTGAAAGACAACCCTGCGATCTGCATTAGGGCAGGAGAGGATCTTATCAAGTCTTTTCTTGAGTCCAACAAGGACTTTGAGTCAAAAAGGATCAATATACGCATCACGAATTTGCCGGAAAAGGATTTCAGTGTTGAGATCCGCGACATAAGAAGTGACAGGATCGGAAAGCTGATCAGCGTATCAGGAATTGTTCGAAAAAACACCGAAGTGCTGCCCAGAATACAGTTAGCTGTTTTTCAGTGTTCAAAATGTGCCAGCCTCACAGCGCTTGAACAGAGCCGGGGGAAACTTGAGGAACCATCAAGATGCGAATCATGCGGCGAGGAAAGACCCAAGGTAAGGTTCAAGCTGATGCCTGAGTTATGTGAATTCGTCGATTACCAGAAAATAGAATTGCAGGAAAATCCGGAAACAATAGAGGGCGGTGCCCAGCCACAGAGAATATCCGTCGTTCTCGAGGATGACATAACAGGCTTTATTTTCCCGGGGGATCGGATTACAATAGACGGCATACTCATGTCAGAGCAGAAGAGAGCTGGTAACCTGCTGCTGACAGAGTTCGTCACTCATCTTTATGCCCTGAGCTTCTCTAAAGAGACGAAAGAGATCGAAACACTAAACATATCGCCAGAAGAGGAAGCACAGATCATTGAACTGTCCAAATCTGATAATGTCCTTGACAAGTTTACGAAATCCATTGCACCATCGATCTATGGCCATGAGGATATAAAAAGAACTCTTGCCCTCCAGATGTTCGGCGGCATAAGAAAAATAATGAAGGATGGGACAAAGATAAGGGGCGACATACACATTTTGCTGGTGGGAGATCCCGGTACTGCTAAATCCCAGCTCCTGAGATACATGGCAGATATTTCTCCGAGAGGAGTATTGGCGCTGGGTAAAGGGGCAAGTGCTGCCGGCCTCACGGCGGCGGCAGTGAGAGACGAATTCGGTGAAGGCAGGTGGACACTCGAGGCCGGTGTTCTCGTACTGGCAAACAACGGCCTTGCGGCAATAGATGAGCTTGACAAGATGGATCCACAGGACACAGGAGCAATGCATGAGGCCATGGAACAGCAGTCATTCGCTTACGACACCACCATACAGCTAAGAGAGGGAACAACGATGCGGATTGGTGAATTCGTAGATTCAATGATCGATAATAACCTCTACCTGGTGCAGACGGGCAAAGATTGCCAGATACTCGAACTGGAAGAGAAAATCATGGTGCCGACATCCGATTTTGAAGGCAGCGGCTTCACCTCGATAAGGCAGGTAAGCAGACATCTTGCTCCGCATGAAATGATAAAAATCGAGGTCGAAGACGGTTCCTCAGTGGAGGTTACACCAAATCATCCATTCTGGGTTGTCAAGGATGGATCACTCTTGCTGGTCGACGCAGACCAGGTGAATGATTCCGATTACGTGATTTCGACTATATCCAAGGATTCAGGGAAAGAAGAAGCTGACTATCTTGATAGCCTTGTATCCGGAACTCGAGCGAGAAGGTGGTTCCGCGGCCTTACGCTAAAGAAGATATCACATGTTTCAAGGGTTCCGTACTCGCGGAAATGGGTTTATGACATTGCGGTCTCAGACAACAGCACGTTCGCGAATCGCGATATGGTGCTTCATAACTCCATAACCATCTCCAAAGCAGGCATAATGGCAACATTGAGATCAACATGTTCGGTACTGGCAGCGGCAAATCCAACCTTCGGGAAGTACAACCCAAATCTTCCCCTCTCGGAACAGACAAAATTCCCCCTGCCTCTTCTGTCAAGGTTTGATGTCATTTTCAAGCTTGTGGACAGGGTATCAGACGATCTTGACTACAGGTTGGCAAATCATATACTGAAGACGCACAAAGTTGGCGAAATATATAGAGGAATGGAATCGAACGAAATAACAGACTATTCGATATCTGAAGAGGATGACCTCATACCCCAGATTGAGAAGAACCTAATGAGGAAGTATGTTTCATACTCAAGAAGCAAGGTTTTTCCCAGACTTTCGGACCAGGCAATAGATCTAATCAGGAATGATTACGTAAGGACAAGGAAGAGGAGTACTCCCGATACTACGCCCATAACACCGAGGCAGCTTGAATCAATTATCAGACTGGCAGAGGCATCAGCAAAGTCCCGTCTTTCTGCGGTTGTCACAAGAGAGGATGCCCTTCTCGCGATTGAGATAATAACTAATTATCTGGAAAACGTATCCAGCGTCGACGGAGTTATAGATACTAATATCATAATGACTGGAACCACTTCAAGGCAGAGGGGAGAGCTTGAGAGCGTCTTCCTGATAATAAAGGATCTGCTGAAGGAATCAAATTACGCTGAGGTATCCGACGTCATAGCCGAGGGCAAGCTAAGAGGACTTGACGAGAACAAGATAAGGGGAATAATCTCAAAGTTGAAATCAGACGGGCAGATTTATGAGCCGTTCGATAACAAGCTTAAGGTGGTATCCTGATGCCGGCAATAGTCATGAAACTGACAAAGGTCGGTGACGAGAACCTGCTGGCAGCTACTGAACTCCGTCTTCTTAACAAGACTTTCCGGGAACGCAATCTCCACATAACAGTGACGGAGAACTTCTATGGCACAATGAGAGTATCTATCGATGTCTTCAGATCTGCGCTGCGAATCTGCACAATTGCAAACCTTGTCGGAAAAACGGTTACCGACGAAGCGATCAAGCTAGGCATGATAGATCCGGAGAACATAATTACTATTGATGGGGTTCCTTATGCCCAATATGCCAAGATAACAAACTGATCCAGATGGCCAGTGAAGAATATGTCAGGGATGTCTTTGGAAGCATACACAGCAAATATGACCTCATTGACAGCATTATAAGCTTCGGGATGGACGAATCCTGGCGCAAAATGATGATCAGGATCATAGACAGAGATCCAGTAAATGATATCCTGGACTGCGGTGCTGGAACCGGTAAGCTATCCCGGAAGTTGATAGAACGATTTCCGCGAGCAAAAGTAACTGCGCTGGACATTTCAGGCGATATGCTCTCCTTCATACATGACAGGAGGATAAGCACGGTCACTGCATCCGCAATGGATATGCCATTCGAAGACGAAAGTTTTGATCTCATAACTTCGGCATTCCTTACAAGGAATGTTCCTGACAGGATGGCTTATTTTTCAGAAGTGAGGAGGCTGCTCCGCCCTGGCGGCATTTTTATAAACCTGGATATTCATCTGCCTGAAAACCCTGTTTTCAGGAAACTTTTTTCCATTTATTTCCTCAAGTTTGTTCCTGCGTTTGGGGATCTGATCTCCCGTTCGAGTTCCTATACTTACCTTTCGGGGTCTGTCAGGAACTTTGTCTCACCCCATGAGCTCTCTGCAGACATTATTGCAGCTGGCTTTTCCCTTGTTTATATTCGTATCATGGCTATTGGCTCAATATCCATCGGGAAATATTTGAAAAAATAATTATGTAGCAATAATATACACTAATGCTTATATATATACATCTACTTTCGAATACATGTATCAATCCAGGGAAAAGGAGATCCTACCAGAGTACTGGTATAATGTAGTACCTGACCTTCCGGAACAGCTGTCGCCTCCAAAGGACAGCAAAAAGGATACTTCCTCCATTGATATGTTAAACCGGATCCTCCCTAAGAAGCTTCTTGAGCAGGAATTCTCCTTTAAGCGCAGGGAAAAGATTCCTGAAGAGGTAATGGAACTTTACCATCAGATAGGAAGGCCAACACCCCTCGTTCGAGCCATAAACCTAGAAAAAAAACTTGGCTATTCGGGGAAAATATATTTCAAGTATGAAGGTGCCACAGTTACGGGATCGCACAAGATCAACACTGCCCTTCCTCAGGCTTTCTATGCAGCAAATGAAGGTGTCCAGGAAGTAGTAACCGAGACAGGGGCTGGACAATGGGGAACCGCCACAGCCTTGGCTGCATCACTGAACGGTATGCGGAGCAAAGTTTTCATGGTCAGGACAAGCTTCAATCAGAAGCCGCTGAGGAAGCAGATAATGGAGATATATGGAGCCAAAGTCGTTCCAAGCCCTTCCATTGAAACTGAGTTCGGACGAAAGACGCTTGCCGAACGCGCTGACCATCCCGGCACCCTCGGGATTGCAATCAGCGAAGCAGTTGAATATGCGCTCGACAAAGGTTTCAAGTACCTTCTGGGAAGCGTAATGAACTCTGTCATAACGCACCAGAGCATAATCGGGCTTGAGACTGCCAGGCAATTGGAGATCGAGGGAGAAGAGGCGGATGTTATGATTGGGTGCGTGGGAGGAGGAAGCAATTTCTCAGGTTTTGTGTTTCCATTTATATCCGGGAAGGCTGAAATGATAGCATCCACAGCAGAAGAAGTGCCGAAGTTCACGCATGGTAAATTTGGCTATGATTATATCGATACGGCGGGTTTACTGCCGCAACTGAAAATGTTCAGTCTTGGTGCTGGTTTTGTCCCTCCAGGAATATACGCAGGTGGCCTAAGGTACCATGGAGCTGCTCCTGCTCTGTCTATGCTGGTTCACTCCGGAAGGATTAAAGCCGAAGATGTCGGAGAGAACGAGGTGCTCGCCGCGATGCGTCTTTTCGCAGGTACCCAGGGGATAATCCCGGCACCGGAATCAGGCCATGCGATCGCATCAGCAATCAGATATGCGAAGCGGGACCCACAGTCGAGGAAGAATATAATCATCAATGTCAGCGGTCATGGTCTTCTTGATCTTTCCATTTTCAGCAGAGGAGAGAAATGAAACCCCGGCTCATTATCTACCTGACTCTTGGTTTCCCAGACAATGAATTTGTGGAAGACTTTGTCCAGAACATCCCGGATGGGATCATAGATGGTTTTGAACTCGGACTTCCATCATCAGATCCAAGATACGATGGGCCAAAGATACGATCGACGCATGGAGAGAGGAACCATTTCAGCCAGGATCACATGGGCAGGGTCCTTCAAACCTGCAGCGATCGGAAAATCCGCGTGAACCTGCTTTCTTATTACTCAGATATCGAAAATGAAGGTGGCAAAAATTTGCAGATGCTCGCAGGGCTTTCCGCGCATGAGATGATAGTGCCCGACCTGTTAATCGATTATGCGGAAGTTGCTGATGCCTTCATTTCAAGCCTTAAGGCATCAGGCATTTCATTAATACCCTTCTTCAACGCCGCCACGCCTGACAAGGTTATAAAGAAATACGTCAACGAGACGGACTCCTGGATATATTATGGCCTGCAGCCTTCCACCGGCATCAACGTGCCTGTCAACATTCCTGAGGTTGTGGAAAGAGCAAAATCAGTCATACATGAAAGGGACATAATCTTTGGATTCGGCATCAGGAACGGTGGCGATGCGGCAGAGATAATAAGGGCAGGAGGGCATGGAATTGCAATCGGGTCCGCGATTGTCGATGACCTTGCCAAGCATGATGAAAGAGCAGCAATCCTTAAAATATCCGAATACAGGGAGGCGATTGACAGTGCTGTATGATATAGAAATACTGATAGATGGAAGGGACCTGAATGAGCAGCATGCATTCGACCTGATGAAGACGCTCATATCATCAGGCACGGATCTCGAGAAAACGGTTTTCCTCCTGGCAGTGCACATGAAGGGCATGATTGGGCAGGAACTGACAGGCTATGCGAACGCTGTACGGTCAGAAGCGAAGATTGGTGCAATTCCAGATACCAGCGACATAGTGGGTACCGGCGGAGACGGCATGAATACTATAAATGTCAGTACTGCAGCCTCAATCCTTTGCGCCGGAATGGGGATCAGAATGGCAAAGCATGGTAACCGCGCGATTACCAGTCCTCAGGGCAGTGCCGACATCCTGGCACGAATGAATTACATATTCGAGAAGAGCCAGAGTGAACTGGAAGACCACATAAATCGCACAAACTTTGCTTTCCTGCTGGCACCACACTACAACGAAGCATTTGCCAAGTTCTTTCCTGCACGTAAAATGCTCACTTTCAGGACTGTCATGAACTACATGGGGCCTATCACAAACCCTGCCGACCCTGAAAAGCTTGTAATCGGTACCTCGGATCCTTCGACCTGCGATCTTTATTCTGATTATATTTCAATCAGGAAAAAGAAGGGATTTATCGTAAATGCATCAGACGGGATGGACGAGATTTCGCCCATTTCAACCTCAAGGGCAATAATGGTTTATGGCGGGAGGAAGGAGTTCACTGTCGATCCGAAAGAGTTCGGGCTGCCTTCAATGCAATACAGTCAGATCAGTTTTCCTGACCCTGAAAGGAACAGGCATATGCTGCAGGAAGGCCTCTTTGGGACTGACGAGCGGATAGCTGCATTCATCGCTTTGAATTCGTCTCCCATTCTGGTCCTGAACGAAGCAGCATCTTCACTGGAGGAGGGGTACAGACTCGCATTGAAGGAGATTAAGGCAGGTACAGGAAAAAAATCGTTCAAGCACATATCAGGGGGTCTTGACAGGCTTGCGTGATACGCTGCTTAAAATCTGCGGCATTACCAGGGGAACAGATGGCATTTCCGCTTTTGAAGCTGGCGCCGATCTCATTGGTGTCGTCAGGGTGCCAGGTTCGCCAAGATACGCCTCTGACGAAACTGTTCACTCCCTTCATGCAGAAAAGATTCCGCTTGCTGGTGTCTACACCAGTCTGGAGGATATAGGAGATGAAGCAGAATACCTGGATTACATACAGTTGCACTTCAGGCACAATGCAGGTATGATCAGGTCAGTCAAGGAAAGGTATTCCGTCCGTATAATATCAGTGACTTTGTCCACAGATCCAGAAATTATGAAAAAGTTATCTGAATACAAATCTGGCGGAGCCGATATTTTGTTGGTCGAGTTTGCAAGCGGCTTTCGCAGTGAGGTTGAGAAAGCGAAAACCCTGCGCAAAAACCTCAGGTTTGGAGTGGCGGGCTCCATTCAGGAACGTGATCTTGCAATGATCAGGAACCTCGACATCTCGATGATAGATGTGAGCAGGTCTCTCGAAGTGTCCCCGGGGATCAAGGATCCCGAAAAGATGAAGTCATTTATCAAGGAGGCCTTGACCTAGATGCTGCTTGAGGAACTTGATAACACTATAGAAAGCCACAGGAATCTGTTCTACTTCTGCAAGTTCGATCGCACGAAAATGGTCGCGGGAAGCGAGACTCTCATGGTTGGCGATCAGAATCCTATCGAGGAACTTTCGAACCCCGAAAGGTTCTTTTCAAAGGTAGGATCTATCGCAGAGAACAAGGATGACAATCTACCAATCCTGATACCCTTTGATTTCGTGACCACCATTTATCCTGACATTCATGTCCGCAGATCAGCGCTGCCGCTTTTGCAGACGTTTGAGCCTAGCAAGATCATGCATGGCAGAATGACAAGGCCCTCCTCTCCGCCATCAACGAAGGAAAGCATCCCGTTCTTTGAAAGGAACATGGAAGATAAAATCACCAGTGCAATCAGGAGGATCAGAA
The DNA here is from genome assembly GCA_021800105.1 of Thermoplasmata archaeon. GTDB lineage: Archaea > Thermoplasmatota > Thermoplasmata > Thermoplasmatales > Thermoplasmataceae > UBA582. The sequence goes on along the minus strand of JAJYZI010000007.1, from coordinate 2,959 downwards.
GCGGTGAACTGCTCCAGGTTGTACTGTCCATGAAATTTCCTATCTCGGGGCTTGATCCTGTTGAATCACTGAAACGATATGTTCTGAACGATTCCTCACTTTATGCATATCTGTACAAGGCAGATGACCTGCTGATAGTGGGAAGTTCCCCCGAGAATCTTGTTACCAGGAAGGGAAAGGAGCTGGAGATATTTCCGATCGCAGGGACAAGAAGACGATCGCAGAATCCTTCTGAAGACTCCCGGCTTGGGTCCGAGCTCCTGCAATCAGAGAAGGACAAGCTAGAGCACAGGATGCTTGTAGACCTGGCAAGAAATGATCTGGGGAAAGTGTCAGAGGCAGGAAGTGTCCGCGTTTCGGATTCAATGCAACTCAGGAAGTACTCCTCGGTGCAGCATCTAGTCAGCAGGGTCTGCTCATTACTTCTCTCAGATAAATCTGACTTGGACATTATATCGTCTGTTTTTCCTGCCGGCACGGTATCGGGCGCTCCTAAGAAGAGGGCATTGCAGATAATAGGTGAGTATGAAGATTCTCCAAGAGGAGCTTATTCAGGAGCAGTTGGCCTGATTGGAAAAGACAAGCTAGATCTTGCGCTCCTGATAAGAAGCATATTTTCCTATTCTGGAAGGAAGGAGACCCAGGCCGGGGCAGGTATTGTAAAGGATTCCGATCCTGGAAAAGAGGTGCAGGAGATGTATGACAAGTCTCTGACTGTTATGGGAGGTGCGGTCCATGCAAGTCCTGATCATTGACAATTATGATTCATTTGTATACAACATAAAGCAGCTTATAGAGAAACTCGGTCACTCTGCGTCCCTTGTCGCGAACGACAGGATCACCGAAGCAGATCTAAGGGATGCTGATAGGGTGATAATATCTCCTGGCCCCGGTAATCCTTCATATGAAGAAGATCGCGGAGCGACGGACAAAATGCTTCGTCTCGGCGAAAAGAAAGTACTTGGCATATGCTTCGGACACCAGCTTCTTGGAATGATGCTCGGCTGCAATATCAGGGTCGCAGACAGAATAATGCATGGAGAGATCGATCGCATAAGGCATGCATCCTCCCCAATTTACAGAGGAGTACCGGAAACCTTTGAAGCTGTAAGATATCATTCTCTTGTTATTGAACAAAACGACAGGGTGATTGTTGACGCCACATCCCTTACTGATGGATCTATAATGGGATTCCACACGCCGGACATGATGGTATTTGGGATACAGTTTCATCCTGAGAGCTTCTATACGAAATCAGGGGAGACTATACTTAAGAATTTTCTGGAGGCATGAAATGTCGATAGTGCTGGGCATATACGGTGAAAACGCGAGAAGAGTTCCCGTGACAGTTAACAGGAGGACCAGGGATACAATAAGCTTGTGTAAATCACTCGCTGAAAGGCGCAGGACGGGCATCACACCCGTTATCGGTGAATTCAAGAGATCATCCCCCTCCGGTTTCCATTTATCAAATAACATGGGACTATCAGCTTATATCCAGAAACTGACAGAACTGAAGGTAGCAGGAATTAGTGTGTTGACTGAACCAAAGTACTTCCTCGGATCTTATTCGGATATCGAGGAGGCCCAATCATTTGGATTGCCAATCCTGGCAAAGGATTTCATTTCAAACGAGCAGATGATAAGAAGTGCCTATAATTCAGGGGCAGACGCCATCCTTCTTATCCTTGACTTCTTGTCTAAGGTTGATGTCACGAATCTTTTGGATTTTGCGTGCAAGCTCGAGATGGAATCGCTTGTAGAGTTTCATGACCCCAGGTTCCTGGTTAATTATGAGCCATGCGATTCCTGTATGCTGGGATATAACAGAAGGAACCTGATCACGATGAGGATTGAAGACAATACCATGGAGATAATCGACTTGCTTCACGGTATCCCTGGCCCTAAAATACTTGAGAGTGGCCTGAATTATGGTTCCATTGATCGAAATCTTGAAAGAGAATTCGACGGTTTTCTGATAGGAACCTCTTTGCTGGAAAGACAGGAGGCAAAAAGATGAGATTTTCCTTCGACCTCACTGATGACCTGCATTTTGACGAGGGGAAGTTCCTCATGATCGGGGGTCCATGTGCAGTGGAGGATCCAGAACAGACAATAAGTACTGCAAAATTCCTCAAGAAGCTCGGGATACCGGTGCTGCGGGGAGGTGCATTCAAGCCCCGTACCAGCCCAGACTCCTTCCAGGGGCTCGGCTTGAACGGGCTGGAAATACTCAGGCAGGCAAAGGAGGAGACAGGAATGGCAATTGTTACTGAACTCATGGATACCGAAGACCTGAGGGAGCTTATGGAGGTCAGCGACATAATACAGATTGGGTCAAGGAACTGCCAGAATTTTCCCATGCTCCGAAAGGTAGGAAAAGCCGGAAAGCCGGTCCTACTGAAGAGAGGATTTGGTAACACGATCGATGAATTCCTGAATGCCGCAAAATACATCACTCGGGAAGGTAATAACAAGGTCATACTCGTTGAGAGGGGAATCCGGACGTTTGAAACATCGACAAGGTTCACGTTGGAGATTTCTGCTGTTCCCGTTATACAGGAAAGGGTTGATCTTCCTGTCATAGTGGATCCAAGCCACCCTGCCGGGATAGCAAGATATGTTGCCCCGCTTTCAAGGGCTTCAGTTGCAGTAGGGGCGGATGGGCTGATGATAGAGGTGCACCCGGATCCGCCAAGGGCGAAAAGCGATAGCCAGCAGCAGCTTGACTTCAACCAGTACAAATCCCTTAAGGAAGAAATAGACAGACTTTTACCGGTATGCAATCGTACCTATCTCTGATAGTGTAAGCAAAAGAATTGCATCTCCTGACAACACCAAGATATTAATCATTGATGAAAATGACCAGTCATGTCGCGAACTCGAATACTTTCAACGCTAGGCCCGGCATCCGATAATAAGCAGACGCTATTGGAAATGGCGAGGAATGGACTGTCCG
>JAJYZI010000047.1 GCA_021800105.1 Thermoplasmata archaeon | reverse complement strand
CAAATTGAAGCAAACATCAAGTTTCCAGACTGTACTACTTGATCAAATCCATCCTGAATGGAAGCCATACTTCTCATCTTCAAAATTGGAAGGTCATTGAATCCTCTCAACCTGCTGGATGCCGATGTTTCTTTTACAAGAGCAGGATGAAAAACATTGTCCTGAAATCCATCCCAGTGAAGTATATCATGAGTCCTGTTCTTGCCAGATAATAGAAGTGCAGCGGCTGTACTTGCGTTTTCAGGATTCTGTACAAACCCTACCGATGTGCTCTCAGAGAGGGGGTCTCCTGTATTGTGCTTGCTTATTTCCTCAATCAGGCGATTTTCAAGATATTCTTCGACAGATGCTTCAACCAGGACAGTGGCAGGTCTTCTGAAGGGTGATCTTGAAAAATCAAGGAAAATATCTGCAATGGAAACCGCGCACTCGTCAAGTTTTGAATCCTCTGCCACCATAATAGAGAAGCCTTCACCCGACTCAGCCCGGACGGAACAACAGTCACAACGATGCGTAAGTTTTGAGAGTTCCTCCATGGAGCCGGAAAAAAGTAAATCCGATATCCTCTTTCTTTGCATGATGCTCACAGTTTTCGTCTGAGCTGCGAACAATGAAACAACAAGGCCAGCTTTAAGCGCAGTCAGGGGATCTATTTCATCCAGGAGCATCTTAACCGCAGTGAAGGCCCTGCTGTCGGTTGAAACGACTTGGAGCTTTCTGGTATGCAGGGCCGGTACAAGCCTTTCGACAAGCGAAAGCACAGGGCACCACACATCTGGGTAAACGATAGAAATGCCGCTTCTGTATGCTATCCTGCTGCCATCTGCACGATCTGCTTCCTTGACTTTAATATGATCTCTTAAAACTTTCAATGCCGCTGCAATTTCTTTCCTTGAGGCAGATATCGCTTTCCCGGTGTCCTCTGTTATCGACCTGGCTATAATCCCGCCTTTCGAGTTAAGCACATCAATGATGTTTCTGACGAGGTCTGACGAGGCATCATTAATGGCTGCAGCTCTGGTGAGTATCGAAGAAATATCATCCCTGATTTTTGCAGGGCTGGATTCACTATACTCGGTTCTTTTGGAGGTTATCCTATCGACTGCGTAAATGCCTGACAACTTGCCGGTTAGTTCCAATTGCCTTATAACTTATTTACTTTCGTCTAAAGGAATTCCTCAACGAGCTTTTCATTGAGTTTCACAGGTTCGATATCGATCATAGGGGTCTGGGAAGCGACAGGATCCATGTCTATGTATGATCTTTCCGTCTTCTCGTAGAATATGCCTATTGGTATCTTATCTCCCCATTCCTGTGATATCTTGTATGCAGCTGAAAAGTCGGTGAGATCCTTTGCTTCATACTTGTATACTCTTTTCCTGAAGTAGTCATAAGTATTGAGCTTGTTGAAAGTAACGCATGGACTCATCACATCGATGAAGGAGAATCCCCTGTGCTGTATGCCTCTCTTAATAATCTCATTCAGATGCTTCGGGTCGCCTGAAAAACCTCTTGCGACAAAAGTTGCACCGGCTGCAAGCCCGAATGTGAGCGGATTGGTCGGTTCCTCTATGTTTCCATATGGTGTTGTTTTTGACTTGAACCCAATTTCTGATGTAGGCGACGCCTGGCCGGTGGTAAGGCCGAATATCTGGTTATCTGAGACAATATACGTGATATCAACATTCCTCTTCGCTGTATGATAGAAATGCTGTGTCCCCTCAAAGAAGCCGTCTCCGTCTCCTCCATATGCTATAACAGTCAGTTTAGGGTTTGCCCACTTAACTGCTGAAGCTACTGGAAGCGCCCTCCCATGCAATCCATGAAAGCCGTATGCCTTGATAAATTCAGGTAAGTTGCTTGAGCAACCTATTCCTGAGACAACCACCGTGTTATGTGGCTCTATTCCAAGCTCGGCAAGTACCGCCTTTATTGCGGAAAGCTGTGCAAAGTTGCCGCAAGCCGGGCACCAGTCGGGTTTTACTGTTCCATTAAAATCTGCTACTGTAACCATTTTTTTCACCTCTTAATTTCCTGTTCCAGTTCTTCTGCCAGCGCCCCTGGATAAAACGCCTCTCCGTCAAATTTTCTTATCAATGAAGTGGAAACGAGAAATTCAGACTTGAGAAGCCTGTTGAACTGTCCCGTGAAATTATTTTCCACGACAACAATCTTCTTCCTGTTCTTAAGCAGCCCAGCAATATCTGGATTCAGCGGAAAAACGCGGTTAATCTCAATGACGCCCGCTTTGATCCCCTTATTCCTGAGTATGTCTACCGCCTCTTCTACGACCCCCTGGGTCGATCCCCATTGCACTATTGCGTATTCAGCATCGTCAAGTCTGTAAGTATCAGTCGGCGGCATCTCTTTGATGTATGAATTGAGCTTCCTCATCCTCTTTTCCATTATTGCAATACGAAGCTTTGGATCCGTCTCGGCATCGGAAACAACATCGCCAGACTCCGAATGCTCGTCCGAATCTTCATTGTGCATTAGGCCTGGCTGTCCAGGGATTGCCCTGGGCGAAATACCGCTCTCTGTGTACTCATAACGCTTATAATTTTTCATATTGTCCTGAGCCCTCAATCCATGGTCAATCTTGAAGTTGAAGTCGAACTTGTCAACAGTCTCGAGGTGCTCCGCCAGGTAGAGGTCCGACATCACTATAACCGGCGTCTGGTATTTCTCAGCGAGATTCATTGCTTCACGAGTCAGCAGAAAAGTATCGTAAACATTTCTCGGAGCAAGAACGATCCTCGGAAAATCACCTTGAGAAGCTCCAAGGACAAGATTCAGGTCTCCCTGCTCTGTCTTGGTCGGCAAACCCGTTGAGGGACCTGATCTCTGCGCCTCATAGACTACAAGTGGAATTTCTAGCATCCCAGCCATTCCGAGAGCTTCCACCATAAGTGAGAAGCCGCCACCTGAAGATCCCGTCATAGCTCTCAAACCTGCATAATTTGCACCGATTGCCATGTTTATTGCAGAAATCTCATCCTCAGGGACCTTGACAAAAAGATTGAAGTCCTTGGCGTGACTGGATATGTAATGCAGTGCGGAGGACGCTGGAGTCATAGGATAGCCAATGTACATTCTGAGCCCTCCGTTTACGGCTCCCAAGCCAACAGCCTCACCACCACCTAATAGGTATTTTTTCTTGTTTGTAAAATTCAGACTCTTGTCGAGTTTCTTGAAGTTCTGAGTAAAATAATCGTACCCTTCCTTGGCGGCAGAAACATTCTGCTCCGCCACCTCACCCTTACCTCCAAATTGATCTCTGATAACATCTGCCACCACATCAAATGACATTCCAATTGATGCCATAGCAGCACCGATTGCAACTGTATTCTTTACCAGAGACACTTTGCTGTGCTTACCGGCTATCTCCGACAATGGCACAGGACAGTATATTACCTTATCCTGTTTTTTGTAGCCAGTCAATGAAGTGTCAAAAATGGCTATCCCGCTTAGGGGTGAAGCACCGCCTTCGTTGATCTCCGGGTTAGTATGCCTTACAAGGGCATCCATATTAAGGGCTATCAGAACGTCAAGGCCGTCCCCCTGACTCCTTACCTTGTTATGTGAAGCACGGACCTGATACCAGCTTTGCCCTCCTCTTACTATATCCTGGTAATAATTATACGTCATTACGCTTAATCCTGTACGTGAGAATGATTTTGCCACAACGGAGCCAGCGGACTGAACACCTTCGCCAGCTGCCCCACCTATTCTTATAACTACTTCTTCTTTGGACATAAGATCAAGCCACTGTATTTTAAGAATCTATTAATACATGCCGCAATTAAAGGGAAAACTTGCTTCCATTTTTTGATTCGGCACATCATCCTTCATCAGGCCTAATTCAGATCAACTACAATGAAACCTGACAAATCCTCGCAGGAAAGTGGGTGTAGAAGCGTTGCAAAAACGATCAATCGATCAATCACCGAGTAGCAAACCCAGTACTGATTGCCGAAAATATGCCTCGAATAACCCGCATCGGATAAAAAGATTTTATTACATCCATCCCATGATGGCACATCTCATGAAAAATTCGCTGGGTATTGGAAAAAGGGTTTTGACTGCAGTTATTGAGCTTGTGGCTCTCCTCGTTTTCCTCTATGCATTCCTTCTCGCCGCTGAATACGCGGATAAGAGCGCGGTGCTTTTGCAGGCAGCTGGGCCATCCATGGGAATTAACCAGAATGCATTCACGCAGTTCTTTTATTTCGTAAAGGATGCATTTACCGGCAACTGGGGAAACGTTGCTTCTTCTTTTTCGACCCTCGGTGGTTTTTCGGTGGTCGCAGTTGTAGGGTTTTCTCTGCCTCTGACAATATTCCTGCTGGCCATATCCCTCCTGATATCCGTGCCTATAGTTGTGCTGATAGGAATAGGGTACAGCCGGAGAATGAATTCTACGACGAGGGTAGCTTCTAACCTGTATGTCGGCCTTGGCATCGTTTTTCCCTTGTTCCTTGTCGGCGCATTCCTTCGGTTTTTCCTTTATAACAGTTCTCTTGTCATTTCGGCACCAACCACGAATCTTCCATACTGGACCTTCCCAACACACATACCTGTAATTGATGGTCTAATCCATGGCAATTATGCCATGGCATCTGCCGGTATACTCGTGTTCATAATACCTCTGCTGCTCATGGTCTTTTTTTCTTCCACATCCATGCTTCAGATATATCGCTCCGGAATCCTGAAGTCATTGAACCAGGGTTACCTCGAGGCTGCAAGCAGTCTCGGGCTTCCACGGTGGATCGTTGTAAGGAATTACCTTATGATAAAAGGATCTTCGGAACTATTCAGGTATATTTCAATTGTCATGACCAGCATACTGACATTTGATATAGTGGTGGAGGCAGTCATGACATACCGTGGACTTGGATGGGCGTTCTATGAGTCTATTTTGACAGGAAGCTACTTTGGTGCCATCTTCACACTCTTTGTTTTTGGTATTTTGGTAATAATATCATCATTCTTATCAAGTATAATCAGGGTCATTACGGATCCAGAAGCTGCGGGGGGTGAGTGATATGGATGGAAATGAAGGAGAAGAAAGGCTTGAAGCACCCACTGTAACGATGATTCTCAAGTCTCGCCAAGCAACCAAATCCGTAAAAGTGTCTTTAGCCAATGCCTCCGCGATTACCGGGGCAGTAATAACTGCTTTTTACCTTATAATCGGTCTTCTTGACACGGTTTTCCCTAATTACCTTGGTACATCCGGGTCAATGGGTAACGCTCTGACGGCTTTCAATGGGTCGCTTTCTGCATCATCCAGTATTTCTCCGCTTGGAAGTTCGGGCTGGTACATACTCGGGGGAACCCTTTATGGATTGCCGATTCTACCTGTCATGCTTGCTGCTGTCAAATTTGACCTTGCCTTTTCACTGTTTGTTGTCATAGTGAGCTCACTAATTGGCCTTGTTATTGGTCTTTATGCGGGATTCTTCGGCGGAATAATTGACAGGATACTTACTGAAATATCAAATTTCTTTGTTCAGATCCCATTAATTGGCCTTGCCGTGATGGTGTCCTACTTACTGGGATTCAGTTTCTTCGATCTTGCAATAGCAACCTCCATCGCATGGTGGCCCATCTTTGCAGTTTTTGTCAGGAATAAGGCAAGGTCTGTAAAGATGGCGACATTTGTGGCCTCGGCAATGACTTCAGGCGATACTGCCACGGAGATAACTTTCAGGCACATATTCCCCAGTATTCTTCCTGATTTTGCGGCCAGAGTATTCATAGAGCTTGGTATTGTAGTACAGTTAATTGCAACGGTCGACTTCCTGAATCTTGACCCGGCATTCAAGTATATGCCGGAAATAGGGAACATGATGTCTTGGGGAAGCAGTTCAGTCCTTCTGGGCACTTCTACATGGTGGCCCCTCGTTGTTCCTGGCCTATTTCTGATTGGATTCACACTTGGCGTATTCCTGCTTGGAGCAGGGCTCAAGCGTTCAATACGATACAAGAGCTGGAGGTACGATCAGCGATGATGTCAGGATCTCCCGTGAGTCCGGAATCACCCCTTGTCGTGGATGGATTGAAATCGTATTTCATAACACTTGACGGCGTGGCGAAGGTACTCACCAAGCTTTCCTTCAATCTCAACAAGAGCGAAATTCTGGGAGTCTTTGGCGAGAGCAGAAGCGGGAAAACTGTGGCGGCCAGATCTATAGTCGATCTTCTCAGATCACCGGGTTACGTAGTTGGCGGTGGCGTTTACATTGATGGCTTTAACATATTCAGAGACGTGAAGAGGCTGGATAAACTTGGTGCTGCAATATCGTCAGGCAAGGAGAAAAAAAGTGGAGTTCATGGCTTGAACCGGCAGGAAGAATTAATGCGCCTAATAAGGGGAAAAACCATTACACTCGTATCCGAGGATGCTTACAGTAGCCTAAATCCCATGCAGACAATCGGGGATCAGTTCCTCGAGGCGATTCTGAGCCAGAATGCTTCGGAAATATGCCAATCAATCATACAGAGAGAGGAGTTTTCCCTGGAGGATGTTGAAAAACTGGTAAGCACTGTTGAACAGCAGCCCGATCTACCCGGGAGAAAGAGGATAATCAGACAGTGGATGACAGATCATGCTCTCTTTGCCACCAGGGATATGATAATGAACGCGTTCGACTTCAAATATGGGCAGGAGGATCTCGCACAGGAAGTTTTCTTCATCGCAAGCACAGAGAAGGTGAAGACAGATATAGAAGAAGCCAGAACCGTCAAGAGTGCATTCGATTTTCATTCGCGGATAAGCAAGCTGACGGTTGAACTCGCGCGAGCGATGGCAGATAAGGATACTGAACTTGCTAAAGACCTGCAGACAGATCTCAATAACACTGAAGGCAGATTAAAGTCACTGGGCTCATTCGAGAAGATACAGAAATCAGTCCTCAGCGGCAGCAAACATGCATTCATACGCGAGATTGCACTGAAATACGCCAGGAATCTCCTCCGAGATTTTGGAGTTGTAGATACTGACTCTCTGCTTGCGTCATATCCACATGATCTCGGAAACGTCCTGAAACAGAAGATAGCACTTGCGCTTGCATTTTCAATAAAACCAAAAATAATGATCCTTGATGAGCCCACTGGCAGCTTTGATGTTAACACAAAACTGAAGATCCTGTCATCCATAAAGGAGGAGCACAGGTCAAGGAACGACCTGAGCATTCTCATTTTCTCCAAGGATCTCACGGTTCTTTCAGCAATTTCAGACAGGGTACTCGTTATGTATTCAGGTAATGTGATCGAAGAATCGACGATGAACGTCTTAATTCATGACTCAAAGCATCCATTCACCAGTGGAGTCATTAATACCTTTGAGGCTGCTGAAAGAGTCTCTGATAAAACCGTCAAGCTTGAATATACACCAGGCTTCGCACCTGATTTCGTAAACCCACCGAAAGGCTGCAGATTCAACCCCAGATGCAAATTCAGGATGGACATGTGCTCAATCCGAAAGCCTCTATTGTCCAGCATCTCCGAAGGTCACAAGGTTGCATGCTTTCTTTACTCTGAAGCAGTGGAGGAAGAAAGATGACAGAAGTAGACGAGACCACTCTTGTATTCGTGGCGCATCTGGATCTGGAGCTTGAAAAGCTAACAGGCAGGTCAGGTGACAGGACAAAGGTTCTGGATGATATCTCGCTGCAACTACTTGAGGGAGAAACCCTTGGAATCATTGGTGAATCTGGAAGCGGAAAGTCGGTCCTGCTTAAGGCCATAGCGGGGCTTGTTCCGGTCAATTCAGGGGCTGTTTACTTTGAAACGCCACCGGAATATATGTACAGGGTTGTAAAACTTGAAAGAGAATACGTTCAGGGGGTTAGCGCAGGCCAGGGATCTGTTCTGCAGGCAGCTGGAAACATTAGTCCAGACCTGAGCGAACTCAGGAAAAGGTTCTCTCTTATTGGCAAACCCATGAGGAAAACAAGAAAGTCAAGGAAAGAGATCTACTTTGTATTCCAGGGATCGCGTACGGCTATAGATCCGAAGAAGACTGTGTGGGATACCATTGCCGAATCATTCAAGAGAGGAACGGATCTGAACAAGTCTGAAATTGACAACAGGATTAAGGAAGTGGCAGATGCGGCAGGGCTGAGGGAATCTGACCTTCAGAAATATCCAAATGACATGAACGTTGAAGAATTGCAGATTGTAAACATCGCGAGAGCACTTGCAGTGGAACCAAAACTTGCCATAATGGATGAGCCCACCTCTGATATGGACATTTCTGCCAAGGCCCAGATCCTTAACACCCTCAGGGATTATCAGTATTCAAGGGGCATGTCATATATTGTGGCATCTAACGACCTGAATGTTATAAGGGTTCTCTCTGACAGGGTTGCTGTGATGTACCTTGGGAAGATTGTAGAATATTCAACACTTTCCAACATATACTCTGGAATGCTGCATCCATACACAAAAATGCTGATTTCAAATTCAATTACATTGGAAAACGGCAAAGACCTAATAGACGGCCAGATTGGCGATCGATCCCCGGTTATACCAAGCATTCCTGCCGGTTGCGCATTTCACACACGCTGCCCGGTTGCATTCAAGAACTGCGGATGGACTGCAGAGGAGATAGCACCGCTCATAAGAGAGATCATGATCCTGAACAAGAACACAGATCTGAGCAATTTCCCCCCATATCATGAAATCGTTCCTGATCCAGAGACAAATTCCCTAAAAATCACCTTCGAAGGAGGAACTCACATATCATACGAGTTTGTAGGGGAACTTAACAGGTTGATTGAGGCGAGGGTCCTTCTTGAGGGAGGAATACCACTGCAGG
>JAJYZI010000046.1 GCA_021800105.1 Thermoplasmata archaeon | reverse complement strand
CTCCAGAAGGACCCGATTCAACGCATATTGTATCTATTACAGTATTAGATGAAGGGTTGATCACGGATACGCTGCGAGAACCTATATTAGTAACGTACAAAAATCCATTGCTGGAGTCAAAAGAAACTGCATATGGAGATGATCCAACCTCTACGGTATCTATTACAGTATTAGATGAAGGGTTGATCACAGATATGTTGTTAGTACCAAAATTTGCTACATACAAATAGCCGTTGGTGGGGTCAAAGGACGCATCTCTTGGTTCAAGTCCAACCTCTATGGTATCTACCACAGTATTATTGGCGCCGTTGATCACTGATACGCTGCCGGAACCTCCATTTGTAACGTATAAAAACCCATTGCTGGGGTCAAATGATATTGCATATGGACCTGCTCCAACCACTATAGTATCTACGACAGTATTATTTGCGCCGTTGATCACCGATACGTCGTTACAACCCGCATTCGTAACGTATACGTATCCATTGCTGGAATCATAGGATATTTGAACAGGATCAATGTGTTCGAATCTAATGTTGAAAAAGTTCCCTTCAATAAGTGTATTATTCAATAGATCCAAGGTATATTTTACACATCCTGGATAGAACGAATTATTATTGCTTGCAACAAAAGTACCTGAATGCATATCAAATACGGATTCTGTATTTGAACTGGTGTTAGAATGTACAATAGATGATGCCGCTGAAATTGAAAGAAATGCACAAACAATAACAATAGCGAATATCCTAGAAACAGATCTCCCTGATCCTGACAATTTTTTCAACAATAAAAGACCAAATAAGATATAAATATTTTCAAACTGGTTACTTCTTCCATGGATAATAGCTAATTCATTGCCAATGGAGTTCAAAGATAGCTATTCAGTCATTCTTTTCTCTCATTAATCATTGGTCTATAAAAATAATGCTCGCAAAAGGAGATGTTCGGTTGTTATTAATCCCTAACTCCCTCCCATTTACATAATAAGCACACCGAGGTCATCAATCATGATCTTTGTTTTTTTTGGTATCTCTGAAGTTTTCCATTCATCACCAAGCGAATATTTGCTTTGCACTTCCTTCTACTTCAGCACCGCATATTTGCGGTATTGCAGAATCAGTGCGATGAAACTCACGAACTTCCATCCCTGCAGACGATGATCATCCCTCCCGTACGTGTGATCCACATGTATTGTGTTCTTGCATGTATCATAGGATTGCTCCGCATGATCCTCTTAACCTTCAGTTCAACAAAACCATACGTAGTGATCTTCCCTAGAAACTCATCCGTTATGAACTGTACCCTCCGCTCTCTTCATCTGCACAATCATTCGCTTTTTTTTGTACTCACAATCAAGTCAAGATAGTTGGCCATATTATGTACATACATAATATTACGAAATATGGGTCTTTGCATGATAATCCAAGAATTACGTGGTCCGTAAAAATATATTATCTAAAATTGCCTGAGTTAAAAATTCAAGCGATACATGATATAACTTGGCATTCCCACATTTTAGTCGGCATATATTTATATATACGGTCAGTGTTCCGGTTTTTATGGAAGTCAGTTCCACAAGCTCTGGCAGTCCCGGAGAGAAGCTTGATATTAACCACGTAAAAGGTTTGTATGTGTCCTTTTTTGCATACACCTTTGACATACTTAGTTTTGTTGCGTTGACATTTGTCTCTATTCCCGTATCTAAAGCAATCTACCCGAACGCAAATATGGGTGTCTCCCTTCTTATATTCTGGGGAGGTTTTGCTGCGGGGTCGTTAACTCGACCGCTTGGTGGGGCAGTATTCGGAAAGGAGACCGACGCCCATGGAAGAAAAAGATCTCTTTACATTAACATATTAGGAGCTTCGTTGTTTACAGCTCTTCTTGCTGCAACACCTACTTACACTAGTGTTGGTATATTGTCTCCAATCATCTTCATTGGGCTCAGACTCATAGGAGGAGTTTTCATAGGAGGCTTGATAGCTGGCGGATTAGTCTTTGGCCCAGAGAATTTCCCTGAGAAACTAAGGGGTTTCATGACTGGATTTGCAGAGTCTGGTGGAAGTTGGGCTCACGTCATCGGTGCTGCGTGGCTCCTCATGGTATCTGTTGTATTCGTTGGTACATCTTACGATACTCTTGGGTGGAGAGTCATGTTCCTCGTTACTTTGATTCCATTGCTTGTAGTTCTTCCTGTTCTGTACAAAACCCCGGAATCTAATATATACCAGCTCGCAAAGAAGAAAAGGCAGACTACGAACACTCCTCTTAAGAAGCTTTCATGGGAAAAATCAGCAATCAGAACCACTTTTCTTCTTGCTTTGATCATGTCCATAGGTCTTCTTGGATATGACAATATGACCGAAAACTTTTTCCCTACTTTCCTGACAGCAGTCAATCACACGCCACATGCTCTGCTCGCCGAAGTAGTACTGGTCGGTGCTGCGGCAGGTGTAGTAGGATCGATAGTAGGCGGGTCAATCTCCCAACTGACAGGCAGAAAACCACTTGCAATTGTTGGCGGAGTTATACTGATTGCTATCAGTTACCTGTACATCCATCTTGGGACAATACCGGGAGATGCTTATTATGCCCTCCTTTTCACATTGATGCCGCTTTATTTCTTTGCATCAGTTAGCAAAGCAGATTTCAGTCTCTACTTGAATGAAGCATTTCCAACAGGTGTGAGAGGAAGTGCCCTAGGGCTTAACTGGAATTTAGGATACGGTATTGCTGGGATATGGCCGATAATTGTAAGTGCAGTAATTGCGGTCTATTCCGCAAAAGTGTACCCGGAGGTTTCAGCCATTACAATAGCTCTCTTGGGAATATTATTTACAATTGGAACTTTGTTCAGCAAAGAATCTAGAGGAAAAATATCGGAAGAAAAGAGAAGCCTGGAAGAATGAAAGGCTCCTCACCTTTTATTTTCAACTAATTTCTATTATTCCCATTTTATGTTTTTTTTCACCATAAGCAGCCATTGGCAAAGACTGAAGGAAATATATAGCCACTTTTCGAGCATGATTTATGGAATAGTTTCATCAAAGACTTGTCCTGCGATGTTATAAAGGGCTCTGAGCGCTAATGTCTATTTGTTCACCAATCATGTGTATGCTCGGGTATGTTGCAGCAACTTGATCTTTAAGAGTATAGTAAGCCAGCTAATCTCGAGTTTTGATAATTGAGTCAACAATCTTGGCGAATTCTGCAGGTTTTTCTATCATGGGATAGTGCCCAAATCCGGACATTGTCATATATTTGGAATGTTTCAGTTTTGCGGACGTATCTCTGATCATAGTCTCCGAAACAACAGGGTCATCTTCTCCTCTCAAAAGAATTATCTTGTTGTTTATTGATGGTAGTTTGGCCATTATATCGAAATTGTTCCAGGCAAGTAAGTCCCCGATATAGATGTCTCTGTTATTGGAGGAACGTATCCATATCAAGTCCTCAATAGAATCTTTGCTCGCGTCTCTTCCACAGAAATCAAAAGCCCTTTCGACGCTTCCCGGGTCTGTTTTAAGAATGTCTTGTTCCACAAAAGTGTTGGTTTTCCCGGCCCCTTCTGCACATATTGCCAGTTCAATCCTGTTCCCAATTATGGTAGTCAGCATGAGGGCGATATCTGCCCCAATCGAACATCCTAGCAACACAATTCTATCAAGGTTCAGTTCCTCAACTAATCCTGAAATTGCATCCGCATAGAACCGGACATCAACTCTCGTTTTCCTCCAGTTTGTCCAAGGCCATGATTTTCCATGCCCAGGAAGATCCGGAACTATTGTCTTATAGCCTGCGGGCAGGCTTTCTATCATCTTCCTCCATACTCTTCCATCCGTGCCGGCAGTATGCAAGAGCAACATTGGATCCCCGTCTCCATCAATTTCGTAATAAATCCTTAATCCATTGATTTTAGAATATTTCCCTACCATCGAGTCATATGATAATTGTGAAACATATGAGGGTTTCCATTGAAAATTATCTGGCCATTGCTGTACAGGACAGCGTTAACTGGAAGAAATTCCCACATGCATCAAGATATGAGGATAACTGCTAACGGATATTGCGTATATCATTCAAATAGGGCTTTTAAGCAGAAAACGACTGGAAGAACAGATTACTTTTCAAGAATATTCTTCTTGGCACGTTTCTTGTCAAGTTCCGCCCCTATTTTGAAGTGTTCTCCGTTAATTATCATGTTTGCGTACCTATCATATTCAGATGTCCACTTCTCGAGATTGTATCCGTACCATGGCTGTTTTAGGCTTAGATCCGGTAAATTCAACTCCTCCCATATTTCCTTTGCCCTTTCCATAAACTCTCTCTTCGGAAGTGATGTTGGTGGGTAGTCACTTTTCCTGGTTGCATCTATGAGTACAGCGGAGCTCTCCCTATACCCGCTATTGCTATCTGTCTGTCCGGAAACAAATACCGAAGGATCCAGATGTGCTGTTTTCCCTCTAATAAATTGCATGTCACGATGGGGCTGCATTCTGAAACTAAGAGCCCAGTTGACTGAATCCGCATCGAATGGATCTATGTCAGTATCGACGGCTACAAAGACTTTCCCGATGTCTGCCGCGTATCCGGAAGCACATACAAGAGCACGCATTGAGTCGGAAGGGCTATCCTTCTCTATTTGTATTACACAATATTGCCAGCTTCCACTCGACTCAAGGAAGGCGACTTTTCTTACCCCTGGTAGACCACAATCGTTTCTCAAAAATTTAGTGAAAGCGCTCCCGTATGCAACCTGCCTCAGTTTGCTGCTTTCACTCGGTGGCATCTGGCTTATTATCGTTTGGAATATCGGCTTGTCTTTCCTGTGTGTAACGGCGGTAACTTCCATGACCGGGCACCACTGGCTTTCCACATCTGCAGCTACATATCCGGTGTATTCGCCAAACGGTGTTTGAGGCTCAAAGTCTGAAACAGAGACTTTACCTTCAATCACATACTCTGCGCTCGCCGGCACAACGAGGTCAACTGTTTTACACTTTACAACCTCAATTGGCTCACCGGCGATCCCCCCGGCAACAGATAATTCGTCCAAGCCGTATGGTACTTTTGCTGCCGCGGTATACTGCAGATAAGGAGGGCCACCGATTACTATGGCCGCATCCATGGTTTTAGATTTTGCAGCAGCCTTTCGGAGATGCATGAAACCATGGCTCCCCCTATGAATTTCCCACAGGATTTTTTTCGGGCCAAAAACCTGCCCAGAATAAGTTCCAGCATTCTGTATACCTGTTTCAACATCCTTCGTTACAAATGCCGTGGTGGTCCTGACCTGACAGCTATAACCTGGTATCTCAACTGGAAATGGTATTTCACTGAGTCCCTTTGTTTCCAAGTCCTTTCCGGTAATTACTACTTCCTGGCACTTTGCCGATTCAACTACTTTTGGATCTATGGGGTGCTCGATGGCCCTTGTGAACTTATCAGACACCTCATCTGGTTTACAGTCCATACCGGTTGCATATATTTCAATGGAACTTGAAAGCACACCGGTACACACACCTGCATCAAAGTGCTTTCCCTTTGAATCGTATACATTGGTGAAAAGAAAACCTGTTCTCTTTGATTCCTGCAATCCCCTGAACTGAAGTCTAACAAGAGGCATTAACTCAGTTTCAAGCTTTATTTTTCGATCTATTACTGTCAAAAGATTGCGTTTTTTCAATTCATCAAGATATTCCCTTAAGTCATGGTAAGGCATAAAAAGGGGATTAAGCCTAACCTAAAAATATTTTGCAGGTGGTCTATTTTCTAGATAAATATTTTTTAAGGAATATCACTTAGGAGTAGAGTGTCTCATCCCTGGGAAGCAGATTTAAGCTTGACAGAAAAGAAGGTTATTGAAAAATCAGGATATGGAAAGAGAAAGGCTTACGGAAACAAGCCTGCACTCATAATAATTGATGCACAGTACAATTTCTTTGGAGCCAGGGAATCCATAGAGAACCAGCTAGAAAGATATCCTACAGGTGTAGGATTAGAGGCTTGGTCAAAAGTGAAGACATCTATTAGAATCCTCGAATCAGCGAGAAAATCAAAGATACCAGTCTTCTTTACACGATATATTGCTCAGAATTCCCGGATGTCTCATGAATCCAAAATGAAACGAGATCACTCAAAATTCGAATCGGAAGCCCCGGGGAGCCAGATCATCGAAGAACTTCAGCCATTAGGTGAAGAGAGGATCATAGATAAGAATTACGCGAGCGCCTTCTTCGGAACACCTTTGATAAATTATCTGGTCGGTTTGAGTATCGACACACTAATCATAATCGGTGGGGTTACAAGCGGATGCGTTCGTGCCACTGCCGTTGACGCATCTAACTATGGTTTCAGGGTTGTCGTTATTGAGGATTGTGTATTCGATAGAATATCTATATCACACAAAGCTTCGTTGCTGGATATATGGATGAAATACGGCTCGGTGTTGCGATCTAATGAAGTTCTCAAATATTTCAATCACATCCGACAAAAGGCCAAAAACTAAGGAAATCGAAATTTAACCAGCAGTTTGTCGCGACAGCCTCTATTCTTGATCTTTGCCTTACTTGCCCCCCTTTTCCAAGATATCAGCCCATTTTTTTCTGACAAAATCTTCCGTTTGCCCATCTGCCTTTACTACCTCAGGAAAATTCCCCCTTATTACACTGCCAATTGGTTTAACAGCTAATATTACGGCTCTTGAACTGGTATACTCGAGCAGATCTTTACCTTCAACATGCTTGGAGATTGGATCGAGAGGCGTTCCCATGGTATCATTTATGACATGGATTCCAGTCGCCGGGTCGTTTCTACTGCACATTGCCCAGACAACATCGCTCAGGTTGGACGGGTCAATGTCATCATCCACGACCACGGTGTAACGACCGGCAACTGCACCAGGCCTGCATTGTGAAGCTATATGACCTGCCATGACTGCTTGCCCTCCATAGGTCTGCCTTAGAGATACTGCAGTAAACGCTCTTGAATAACCTTCCTCATGACACCATACCCCTTTAATTCCGGAAATCCCTGTCGCTTCTAGTGAATTCCAGATCAGTGCGGATCTTATGGGACACCTAAAATATGAATAATCATATGGAGGTTTTCCTGCACAAGTTCCTAGCAGGATGGGATTGTTTCTGTAGTAAACCGCTTCTATCCTGATTTCCGGGTTAAGCATTTTCCCGCCGCCGTAATAACCTATAAATTCTCCTAGCGGACCCTCTTCTGTCATCTTATCAGTAATATATCCTTCTATGGCAATCTCACTATCAGAAGGAATAGGAAGACCAGTTACTGGACCCTTGATAACGCCTAAAGGCTTACCCCTTATAGATCCAAGAAAATCAAATTCTGAAATACCTTCTGGAACTTCATTCCCGGAGAAGAGATTTATCCCAGGATCTTGTCCAAAGGAGATTGCTACGGGGCACTCCTGTCCCTTCTTTATATATTTTTGATAATGGTTTCTGCCATGCCTGGAAGCTTCCATCAAAATTGCAAGTTTATTCCTCTCCTTTATCATTACTCGATAAGTGCCGACGTTGACCCATCCACTGTCTGGGTCGCGGGTGATAACGGCATCCGCAGTTCCAATGTACCTCCCCCCATCATTCTTAAACCATTTCGGTGCGGGGAACTTGAGAATGTTTATCTTATTCCCAACGTCTTTGTTTTCCATTACAGGGGCATGATCGACGTAAACAGGCGAATATTCGCTAGTTTCACTTTTTACATTCTGTATCTTTTCCCTTATCAATGAAACAAGTTGAAGGTTGTTCACATGGCTGTCAAATCCTAGCGCAAGTGCAACACGTGGCGCATCCAGCAGGCCACCAGTAAGCACCCTGAACCCCTTAGGGTATCCTTTTATGTTGTCAAAGAGCAGAGCATATTTGTTGCTCTTGGCATTGGCGTCGGTCAAAGCACCTATCTCAAGATCCCAATCAGCACCGGATATCCTTCTAAGCATACCGGAACTATCAAGCTGATCTATGAAGCCTCGTAGACTTTTATTCTCACTCAATATTACCACCACTCGCATCGCATGATATAAAAACATCTTAAGTTTTTCTCACAAATCTCAATTACATCCTAAGCGCCTCCGAATTAACCGGGAAGCACTCCATAAAAGGCTTTATAGTTAACTTACAATACTATGGAATGCGAGAATACTACAAGGACTTGGAAGATTATCTGAATACACTCGAAAAATCCGGTAAACTTTTTAGGATCGTGAAGGAAACAAAAAAGGAGACCGAACTGACTCCCTTGGTACGGCTGCAATACCGCGGGCTTCCAGAAAACCAGAGAAGAGGATTCCTTTTTGAGCACGTAACAGATGCGAAGGGGAAAAAATATAAAATGAAGGTTGCAACCGGAATATATGCATCATCAATGGATATATACGCACTGGGGTTGAATTGTGAGCCGACAAGAGAGGCCATACAGAAGAAATGGGAAAACGCCCAGCTCCATCCTATTGCCACTGAAACCATAGAAAGGGCACCCGTGCAGGATATAGTGATCGAAGGGGAAAAACTTCTAGAAGACGGAAATGGGGTAGAGGCCCTGCCGATTCCTGTTGAATTGCCAGGTTTCAGTGGGCAGATCAGAACAAGTACACAATTCATAACGAAAGACCCGAAAACAGGGATCCAGAATGTTGGGAACTATTCAGCCCACATTTTTGGAAAGACCAAATTGCTGTGGGAAATTAACAGAGGAAACCATGGAATAATCCATTGGAGAGCATGGAAAGAATTAGGCAAACCTATGCCGGCAGCAGTCATCGTAGGTGGTCCGCCATCGTATTTCTATGTTGGAGCAGCCAAAATACCATACGGAGTCGATGAACTTACAGTAGCTGGAGGATTTTCAGGCGAGCCGGTAAAGACAGTCAAGTGTAAAACCGT
>JAJYZI010000006.1 GCA_021800105.1 Thermoplasmata archaeon | reverse complement strand
TTGAAAAACCTTTAGTTTTAATTGTACTGGATTCGGATACAAGAGCATAGATTGAAGGCATCTGTGAGGAATTCGAGATAGTGAGCGCAATGAAGGTCACTGTAAAGTACGGGGCGTAATCCCGAACAGAAGAGGAAAGAGAGAGCAAAAGGTATAGGAGAGTAGAAACCAGCACCGCCAGGATCACAGTTCTCCTGTGGCCAAACCTGTCACCGAGCGATCCTGCATATTTCTGAGCCAATGCGCCAATTGCAGTACCCGATGTTATTATTACAGCGTCTTCGACTACATTTAGACCTAGAAATGATCTGATGTAAAGTGCGCTGAAAATCCAGAGCGATGAAAAAGCCAATCCTCTCATCCCGGACACAGCCGATGCCACACCTACGTTTTTCAATTAACCCGGTGAAGCTGTATTAGATAAAAAAGGAAATGTGAGAATTCTCGGCAAAGTTGTTTTTTCCTTTACTAACCGATAATGTTATTCTCAAGACCGCTGGATCACGCGATAACATGTAAAAACTGTTTGATTTACAAGACCTTATACCAAAGGTATGGTTATATATAACATGAATTTGATAATATAATTGGAGGTCGATGGAATGCCTGGTGGAAATAGTTTTAATATTGTGATGGCAACTGGAACATCTGAGAAGCTGGTAATGCTTGGCGTGCTCACACAGACAGGTGCAAATCTCGGTATGCCTGTAAGAATATTTGTTACTGGAACCGCTCTGAAGTCGTTCAAGAAAGATGGTTTCAAGGGAAAGCCGGTCATGCCAGCGGGATTTGAGGATTATATGAAGGAGCTTATCGCGGGACTAGACAAGCTTAGGACGGATAACTGGCATAAAATGCTTGAAACAGCTATGGAAATAGGAGACGTCAAGGTATTTGCCTGTTCCCTTATGACTTCAGCTCTTGGATGGAAGAAGGAGGATCTGGATCCAATTGTTGACAGCATAGTTGGAGCTACAGACTTCATGATACAGTCTGGTGGCGGTCAGACAGTAATTATCTGAGGGTTTCATATGACAATATATAACGTTGACAGTAAGGGAACAGCCTGCCCTGGCCCTATCACTGATTTGATCAGGGCCTACAGGAAGGCGTCGAATGGTGATATCATAATCCTGCAGGCTACAGATCCGGGCGTGGTGCCGGATTCCAAGGCTTGGTGTGGGATGACCAAGAACGAGCTCGTTGATACTAAGGAAAACAACGGCGAATACGAGGTAACAATTAAGGTGACCGCAAAGAAGTGAAGGGTCAAGACGAGGAAGCAGGGTGCTTGGAAAACAAATTGAAGTCGGTGATAACATATGATAAAAATAGCCATGATTGGGGGCGGGGCCGGGGGTCTAATTACTACAAGCAAGCTTAGCGCCGAACTCTCTGAGGAGATAAAGCAGGAAAAAGTTTCCATAACGATTTTTGACAGGAAGGAGACGCAGGAGTTTCAGCCGGGCTATCTAGAGACTGCGTTCCGTGGGACCAAGCCAGAGAAGCTGAAGAGACCTGTGGATAAGCTCATTTCTAAGGGCGTGAAGATAGTACATGCAAACTGTGCATCAATCGATCTTGACAACCATCAGATCATAACGGAAAAGAACCAGGAAAAACACGATTTTGATTACGTAATAGTTTCAACGGGCTGCTCTCCAGACTATTCACAGATACCTGGGCTCAGAGAGGCAAATATGGACTTTTACACGGATGCTGAAGTGTCCTCTAGAATATTTTCAACTCTTCAGACAATAAAATCAGGAAGGATAGTTGTGGGAATTGCTGGTCTGCCATATAAGTGCCCCCCTTCGCCTAACGAGGCTGCTTTCATGGCTGATGAATATCTGAGGAGACACGACATGAGAAAGAACGTCGACATAACATTCATAACTCCTTATACAAGGATATATACCGCTGAACCTATAAACGAGGTTATCGAACCCCTATATAGCGAAAGAGATATAGAGTCGAGAACCGTATTCAACACAGACTCTGTGGATCCGGCAAAGAAGGTGATAACATCTCTCGAGGGCGATACGGTAAAGTACGACTATCTTTTCTTGACTCCGCCACATAAGCCAGCTGCATTCCTGAAAGGTACAGACTTTGCAGATGATGAAGGATGGGTAAAGGTCGACAAGCGTGATCTCCATATCACGGATCATGATTATGCCTTTGCAATTGGAGATACCAATAATATTCCGACTTCTAAAGCCGGCGTAGAGGCTCACCTGGAGGGCATAGTTGTCGCGAATAACCTAGCCATGAATGTGACCGGTGAGGGAACAAAACACTTCTTCACAGGCAGGACACAATGCTCGATGGAAACAGGATTCCACCATGCAACATTCGTGGTCGGTACTTACGATCGGCCTGTCGAGAAAATCAAGCCCACCGTGACAAACTACGCTGAAAAGAAGGTCATGGAAGAGATATACTGGGCATCCTTACATGGGCATTATGAGTGGCTCTTTAAGTACCACTTCAAGAGGGATTACTTCGCGGAGAGCCCATCATAACTATTTTTGCCTCTTAGTCGATGAAGTGACATAAAAATTTTTCAATCTGCAGTTAATATGATGCAAGGATGATTACGAGACGTGGGCAGAACATATTTGATCAGAGACGATTGCTTGGATCTCACCTCACACCTGTCAATGTTTTTACGGATTATGTCCTGCCTGACATCAAGCCGCTCATGCATGATTTCGTGTTTCTGGATCTTTTTTGCGGGGAAGGTAACCTTATTCTGCCGATGCTTGATCTGATCCCTCTATCAGAAAGAACAGACTATTTCAGAAAGCACATATTCATGTGTGATGCAGATCCCGAAATGGTCAATAAAGCAATATCCAATGCATCTTGCTATGGCATTGAACAGGATGTGCTTGAAACGCAAATCACTGTTAGGGACTCTATTTCATCTTACCCTGCTATGAAAGACGCTGTAAAGACCGTTCACATCACTAACCCGCCTTATCTATATGTCGGGCATATAATGAAGCATTCAGAGGCATCGTTCCAGGCGTCTTATTTCGCAGGAGAGAATGAAGGATACCAGGATCTGTACCAGCTTGCGCTGATGAATGATCTGAGGCACGGAGTGGGGAAGATGATATACGTGATACCTACCAATTTCCTTTTTGCAGATTCAGCCTCCCGAAAGATAAGGATGGATTTTCTCACCAGGTATAATATAAGTAAGTGCAGGTTGTTCGAGTCTAGGATTTTTCCTCATACTGGAGTAAACGTGGGAATTTTTCACTTTGATCTTGATCAAAAAGGACAGCACAGGAAAGTAGAGTTTGATGCCGTATTGGAAAACGAGAACCAAAGAGTGAAAAGATACTCATTGGATTTTTCCAATGGATTCCGTCCCCTTATGGATCTGCAAGAAGAGCGGGTTACCGAGCGGAATGGACATCTTTCCGCGAAATTCTATCTTACCATTGACGAGGTCAGGTCTTCAAGTGGAAATATAGAGATTATACTGCTAGATTCGAAGAATTTCCGGAATGGTAGATATTCAAGATCTACTTTTTTTGTCGATAACTGGCTTCATAGAAAACTTCTCTCTAACCCGCTCTTCGTTAGGACCGTGGATACTGGCTCCCCAAATGGCAGGGCCGGTCTGCATGATATCATGGAGGAATTTGATGCAGACGGCATAGTTGTTTCGGGAAATACGTATCGCACCAACCCGATTCAACTCTTCATACAACCTGATCTTACAAGAGAGCAAAGCATGAAATTGATGCATCTTTTCAACAATAAGCTTGAGAAAATGAGATCAGAAAGCGACAGTTCATTTATGACCACTTACAGGTACAGCAGCAACCCGCGTTATATCAGGAAGTACCTCGGACTAAAGCAGGTATCAGCAATTATCTCGAGTTTCAGGCTGGATGACCTCAGTTGACATCATTTTCTTCAATGTATGAATAATCAGGAAGGTCTTCTATATTCAGTTCCGGGTGCTGCGACTGCCATTCGGTGAGACTCATCTTGCCAATTCTCCTGACATAGTCAAAGCCAGTTTTGCCGCATTTAATACACGTGAACTGAAGCTGGTTGAAAACATGAGGTCTGAGAAGGTCTCCCGCTCTGAAGATATGGTCAAATTCAACACCACAATATTTACATTTTACCTTTAATATGTGTACCTTCTTTTCCATTCCAAAGAATTCTAGTAAAACATATAACTCTTAAGTTTCACCACTTTTCATTTCATATTTTAGAAATACCACATGGAGTGGAAGCAGCACTGTTTGTATCTAAAATGGAGCAGCAATGGCATCTCATAACTCCCAGCGTCAGACGATGTGAAGTGTAAAAAGTATTACGATCACGAGGACAGTGATGGGAAGTACCAGAACCATCCATGTTACTAAATGCCCGAAGTTTAACGTATAACCATAACCGAATCTTTTGGGAACGAGTAAAGACTGGTCATCCCTGTTCACATAGAACACGCCCGCTTTCCACTTGGTGTCATCATTTCTTGCAGTTGCCATATTCTTATTTTCTGTCGCTCCAGGATATAGCTTCCAACCTGTCTGCCCGGTTCTCAGGGCAACGATAAGCACTATAGGTATGATAATCAGTGTGGGTAAAACTGCAAGCGCAACATACCCGTGCGGAATAAGACCCCAAGTGGTCGCTGAAGCAAGAAAAATGGTCAGTTGAATCGGAAGGGAAATTGCCAGGATCAGGCTCGAGTTGATCCTGTTGAACGCTGAGTTCTGAAGCGCCGTCTTTACCGGGCTGGATGGGTTCTGGAATGGCCTAGAATGAAGGATTGCAATTGCTATTATTTCCATAAGTGCTGTAATCGGTATTCCGGCAAATAGGAGAATCGAAAAAACAGACAACAGTGACTTGGTGGCGAATTCATTAGGAACGCCATTAAGTCCGAAGTGCGTAGGGAAGGTTTCCGGTATACTGTTATAGTAGAGAATTCCTGCAAATATGTAAAGGAACATGAAAATCCATGGAACAACAAGGAAAAGGTACCTGAATGATCCCTCTTCGCTTGGAATGAAAGCTGACGCGGTTTCTCGAGTAGGTGTGTATGATGATACTCCTCGAATTGCAAGTACATGATAATGGAATGCCAAATAAACAATAAATAGCCCTGCAAGTTGAATGAGCGGAGCGATGGAAATAAATATGGGTTCTGATAAGCCGCTTTCGATCAATATTATAAAAATCAGGGCAGCGGAGACAAATATTGAAACCAAAACAAACTCCATTCTGTACTTTCGGAGCTGGAGGGTTTCTGGATCCTTGTAAATTCTGACCCCGAACTGTATGTACGGAGGCGTAAGGTATGGTATCACTGCGTATGAAATCCCAATCAGGAAAAGTATCGGCACGATAATTTCAGCTGAAAACGCTGGGATCATTTGTATTCATCTCTCCCTGGTATGCTTTCCACTATATCTGAGATCGTTGAAAGAAGAGTATCTTTGAGTATTCCCTTTGAAATTGCTTCCTCAATTAGCGCCTTCTGCCTGTTAATCCAAGCTGCATCCGGTCTTTCTAGATTTGCTTGCACGACCTTTCGCACCTCCACCCTCTTCCTTCTATCCATGGCAAGTATGCCCTGCCTGATTAGCGTCTCATATGCTTTATTTATGGTATGATAATTTACGCCAAGTAGAGCGGAGAGCTTTCTCGATGAGGGGAGTCTGGCACCGGTCCTGAGGTCGCCTGCCGCTATTAGGCTGATTATATTTTCCACGACCTGAAGGTATATCGGTTTCTCTATAGAAAAATCCACTGTTATTAGAAAACCGGGTTTATCGTCTATATTGGCCAAGATCTCATCTTCCTTTTACCCTTCCTCTGTTCGACATCTGGCTTAGTTATCCAAAGGCCTCTCGTCCATACTGTTTTTAGTTCTTGAATTGTAAAAATCATGCAAGCATCGTCTCGTTTGACATTCTCTTGATCACAACCATAAGAAGCAAAAACAGGATAATAAAAAGAGATAAAGAATACAATCCTGCGACAAGAATGATCTCAGATGGTTTAATAACCCTGATGATTAAAACAAGAAAAACAACTGCAGGTATTATTCCAATCACCGATCCTATTCCACCTGGTGCATTAACACCTGGATAAACTTTTGACATTGCTGTCCAGGAAAGCATTGCAAGTATCGAAAGTAGAGCAGATATATATGCAACGGGAATCGAGAAAACCGCAAAAAACTCGAACATCTTTGCCAGTAAGGACGGAGAAGTAAAATATACCAGCATTGAGATAACAGAAATATCTATCGCAAGTAACAGGGAGACAACGGCAACAGTTACAAGCGAAAAGGATACGAAGATATCGCTAATTTTTATTTTTCCAGTTGCAATAAGGTATTCGTATACCCCGTTAGATCTGTCTGTGGAGAAAAGGTAAGCAACCCCTATCCCGCCCAAGCTTGCTGCAAGTGGTATAAATGAAGGGATTATTTCTAGAACCAC
Source organism: Thermoplasmata archaeon (assembly GCA_021800105.1). GTDB lineage: Archaea > Thermoplasmatota > Thermoplasmata > Thermoplasmatales > Thermoplasmataceae > UBA582. The sequence goes on along the minus strand of JAJYZI010000006.1, from coordinate 29,638 downwards.
GGAAGAACCAACGGCTGAATTAACTATGGATTTTAAAGAGAATAATAAAATCCCGGAGAGGATAATAGGAAATATAATACCAATTAAAAGGTAAATAAGCCCATAAACAGATTTGAATGTCCTGGATATGTTGAAGCTGGCGAGTATCTTCATCCCCCCGGGGCCATCTCCTGTCATACTTTTGCTTACCTCCTTATTTTAGCAGGATAATCATGAAGCATCATTGAAGAACATCTCGAGAGGATTGCTCATTTCCTTTACTTCATAAATCATCGCACCAGCAGAAGTTAGTTTACTTATCAGCTCTGCTGCCTCATTTGGCGAGCCGAGCTTGAATACAAAATATTTTCCATCGATCGTATAGTTTGTTGCCGCATTTTCAATTCCTTTTCCTCTTATACCTATAGTATAGCTATCCGTCTTTAGGCCCTCAATTTCACCACTATAAACGAGATTCCCGTTATTAAGGGCAATGACTTCCATTCCTAGCTCCATCGCTTCGTAGAGGTTGTGCGAAGAGTATAGGACTATCTTATCCTTCGACTGCAATCGTATCAAGTCTCTTATTTCGGCGGATACCTTGGGATCAAGATTTGCTGTGGGCTCGTCAAGGATCATTAGAGACTTATTGCCAATCAGCGATTTTGCAAGCGAGACACGTTTTCTCTGTCCCTGGCTGAGACTCTGCACATTTTTGTCGAGCAGTTCTGTTAGGTTGAACCTGCTTATGATGTTGTCAATTTCTTCTGCCGAGACTCCTTCAACCCTGCCAAAGAAGTTCATAGTGGCCCTTACAGTCAAGCCCGCGGGAATAGAGTTCCTGTGACTAAGATATGCAATTTCTACTCTTGTTTCGGATCTGGAATAGCCATCGATTTTAATAGAACCGGTGAAGTTCCTGAGCATACCTGTCATTGCCCTGAAAAGAGTTGTCTTGCCTGCTCCATTTTTACCAAGCACAACATAGATTCCAGGCTTATCTATCAGGAAGTTCAAATGATGCAGTACCTCCACGTGACCGTATCCGGTTGAAAAATCGTTAACTTCTATTTTCATTTAGATCCCCCGGGGGGTCTCAGGAAGAGAGACCCTAATCCACTCTGTCCGCATCCTCGACATGAAATCTCTGTCGCTTTCTGCAGTTCGGGCATTTCACAGAGAAGTCATGGGCTCCGTATCTCATAACTATTCCAAGCTTTGAGATACTTACGAACTGGTTATAGTCAAAGTCAAATTCAAACCCGCAGTTGGGGCATTTTAGATGATACATTGTCATTTCAAGCTCACCTTCGTATCCTCTTTTCCTAGACCAGGTTTTGCCTGCTCGTTTTCACGTTGAACAGAGAAGTTAGTACCCATGTTCTATTGTATATAACACAGATATATAACCTTCTCTCCTTGTAGTATTTTGTGGAGATTTTACATCGCATTCGATGTGCACCTTGAATGAATGATGCAAAATAAAAGGTAAATTTAATCCAATTTGTCTGTTGATACATCCTCTTGACCAATGCATAATCATTTGGAACAGCCTATTTACACTACTTCATGGAAAGATCAGCGGCAATAATAAGAGGGTCCCAGACAGGTCCAAAGGGCGGGCTGTATCCCAGGTCTGAGAAGAAGAATGCCTCAGCGGTAAGTCTTGCCTGTATGGCAGCAGCCACGGCGTTGACCCTCCATGCTGCTCCATCTTTCGAAACGACTTGGGCTCCAAGCATCCTGCCAGTTACATTTTCTGTGACCATGTTTACGAAAACAGGCTGTTTTCCGGGATAGTACCCCGCTTTGCTCATTCCTTTTACAAAAATAGTCTTCGCGTCCAGTCCATCTTTCTTAGCCTGTTCTTCGGTCAGTCCAGTGAACCCGATTTCATAGTCAAACACTTTTACAAGCGTGGTACCTACTGAACCTGGAAAGACCATGCTGCCGCCTGCCGCGTTCGATCCAGCTACTCTGCCCATCTTGTTTGAAACCTGTGCAAGCGGGTGCCAGTCGGGTTGTCCCGTTACAGTGTTTGTAGTGGAAGCACAATCGCCTGCAGCATAAATGCTGGGATCGCTTGTAAGCATATGTCCGTCTGTTATTATTATTCCACGCGAATCAGCAGCGATGCCGGCATCGATTGCAATTTTTGTGTTTGGTACTATTCCTGTAGCTGATATTACCACGTCGACTGCAAACTTATTTCCCCTAGTTGCAAGCACAAAGGCCCCATTACTTCCAGTTACCTCAAGATCTGATGCTTCCGTCAAGACATTAACGCGCTGCTTGAATTCTTCCCTGAAAGCTGCACCGATCTTCGCATCAAATCCTTTCAATATCTCGCTGTGCCTTGAAACGAGGTACACTTTCTTCCCTCCCTGAACAAGGGAAGATGCAAGTTCAATGCCAAGAATGCCGTCACCGATTATTGCAACTACCGCAGCATTAGAAATATCCTGGTGAGTGATTTCCCCAGATTCCAGAGACCGTATTCCATGAATGCCGAGCGCCGAAAGGGAATCTGGAACTTTAGGTGAAGCTCCAGTGGCAATAATTAAGCGATCATACCTTGTTTTGGCACCATTGGAAAGAATCAGTTCCCGGTTCTTCCTGTCAATTGCATTTACAGATGTTCGTGTAATAACGTTGATGCCTCTCTTCTGTGTAAATTCTTCCAATGGATAATGCAGAAGGTCAGCCGGAGAGGCCACAATCCCCTCGAGATAGTACGGTATACCGCATTCTGCATACGAAACGTAACGCCCTGCCTCAATTACAGTTACAGAAAGGGATGGATTCACGCGCTTTGCCTTGGATGCAGCAGCCATGCCTGCTGCTCCGCCTCCAATTACCACCAGGTCCATGAAAATCTATCTCTTAATTACTTCCATATATTTATGCGATCCAGGAGTTGAAGGAAAAACTAAGCATACGGAAACTATCCATGCTATTGATTAAAACTGAAGATCTCCTTCTCTCTGTGACAAAATCGATTCGATCCTTTATCTTCATGTCACTTTCAATCTCAGTGCCGTTCTTCCTGCTCTCGTTCGGCCTCAGCACAATTCAGGTTTCTCTAGTGCTACTGTTTGCCATTGGAATTTCGACGTTCTTCATCTTCCTCTATACGATCCTTCGTATGCAAATCAAGGAAAAGCTGGTTATGATGGCGCTTCTGCTTATGGGCGCCATTGCCCTGCTCTATGCATACCCAACACTTCCAGGCCTGTTGCTTGCAATAGTGATAGGGGCAATCTCGCTATCCGGGAAAGACATGGCTACAAACCAGTCACTGGAACAGTATACTATAGGCCGGGTCTCAAGAAATCAGAGGCAGAAGAACCTTGCGTTCTCGCTCTATAACTTTTTTTCCTATGGTTCGGGCACACTCGCTTCAGCATTCCTTTACATCGTGGGAGCTAAAAGTTTCCCGGACATTTTCCTGTTTCTACTAATACTCGCTGCAGCCCAGGTCGTTATCTACATTGCAATGAAGTTTCCTTCACAAAGAGAAAGCAGGGTTTCTGATGAAGTCCTTCCGGAAACAAGGAAAAGGATTAATGCGCTCGGGTCATTATTTTTTGTTGATTCATTAGGCGGCGGGCTTGTCAATACATCAATAATAGCATTATGGTTTGAAGTAGTATTTCACATAACGCTTTCACAAGCAGGCCTTATCTTCATAGGTGTAAACCTGATAACTGCAGTCTCCATTATTCTTTCCAGCTACATTTCATCGTCGATCGGACTTGTGCGTACCATGGTATATACGCATATAATAAGCAATATCTTCCTTTTTCTTATACCGGTATTTCATGTTCTAGCATGGAGTGAGATCCTTCTTTTCATACGGCAGACGACAAGCCAGATGGATGTGCCCGCGAGAGACAGTTTCGTTAACACGGTTATACCGGAAGAATCGCGAGTTACTGGAAATTCGACATTTCTGGCAGTAAGAAATGCAGGTCAGGTTCCTGGGCCGGGAATAGCCGGCGCCTTGCTTGAATTCTTTCCTCCAGCTGTTTTTATGGCGGCTGCACTCACAAAAATATCGTATGATCTTGCGTTCTACCTAAAATTCAGGAATGAGAGTGTTTAGAAATCAACGTTATTGAATCAAGATGTTCTGTTCTTCGCTCGTCCTGTATCCATGATATTCATCTTTGTTGATTCTTCTGTAAACGAATACTAGGATTATGATGACTGCAATTGCTGGTATCCAGAGAAGAAGCGGCCCATAAAGGTCATAGGGGCTCGAGTACGTTGTTTCCATAATTATTGCTGCCGATTCGAACGTAGCTGCGATCAAAAGTTCTACAGCAGCGAATGCATAGTTCAGCAATATCTTCTTTGACTTTGATCTCAGCTGCGAACGCTTCCTTATGAGAATATAAAGGAGGTAGATCCCTGTGCTCGATGTAACTGCATAGGATGGCAACTCTATCCATGTATCTGGCAACAGGGCTAATCCTAGGAAATAAACAAGACCAAGGGTGCTATTCGAAGTTCCTTCAACTGCCAGAATGAGAGAGGTTGTCACCGCAGAAAGAATGTAGAAAAACTGCCCAAGGATTGGAACGATCTCCAGGGTTGCCACCTCGAGGTTGTGTGGGAATATAGAGAATATCATCTGCAGTAGTGGTAACGTTGTTATGGAAGTTTGCTGCTGTTTGAACTGATTGTAAAGAGCAGGGTCCTTTAAAGGAAGAGAGGAAATTATGATGAATATTGCAATTTCCATCAAAAACATGAGGAGGAATAATTTTCGCAGTTGTAATTCCCCTTTCTTGAAAAAGAAACCTTCCTTGCTCATGTCAGGATCAGTGAGGCAGAATAGATAAATTACACTATTTAGGTCTTTCTTCGGTCAAAGTTGTATTTTAACCGTCTACTTGTCTGGCTTTCTCTCAGTCATTCGAGGGTAGAATCTGTTTTCTATTGTCAAAAGGAAAAGTCTCTGAAACATGCATCATGACCAGGTAGAGAAATGATAATACTAAGTACCGGAATGAAATGGAATAATCACGGATATATTATTACTTGGAGGAAACCGGTTTGGCTTTACGCATGCAAAAAGCTACGAAAGGCTTGGATATGACTTTTCTGTATTTTCAAGAAACGAGGATGTATTGAGAAGATACAGGGATGAATTTCATGTCAGGAAAACTTATAGCGACATTAACGAGGCTATGAACTCATCGCATGATGTTATCGATATGGTCATGCCACATTACATGCACAGAGACCTGGCCACTAGAGCCATGAGGAACAAGAAGCATGTTATGGTAGAAAAACCAATATCAACCACTTTGGAAGAGGCAAGATTTATGATAACGGAATCAAAGAATAATAATGTAAAATTCATGGTTGCTGAGCAATATTATTTTGATTCATCCCTGAGGCACACAGTTGGATGTTTGAAAGAAGGATTGATAGGTAAAGTACACACCATAATAGTAAGAAGCCAGTCCAACTTTCAAGAATTGGATGGCTGGAGGACTAGTGAAAAACTAATGGGAGGAGGTGCTCTGATTGACGGGGGGATACACTTTATCGAAGCTCTACTTGATCTTGGAGGAGAATACAGCGATATAGATTCAAGGGTGTATAAGGGTAAAGCATCAATAGAAGGTGAAGACAATAGTGTAGCGTTGGTAAGCTTCAAATCCGGTGCAACGGGTATTTTCTACTATTCATGGAACTATCTGTCTCCTCCTGATGTTCCTGCATATGAAGTCATAGGAACCAAAGGAAGCATATATGAATTCAGAGGAGGAGGTGGTCATTTGAGTCCCGAACATCCTAATACTGCATTCCGCGTTCCAGTACTGAATGGCAGGATACAGGAAATAGAGGAAGTGGATGTTTTCGACGCTGAGATATCCGGATTCCTGAAGGCAGTAGAAAAAAACGAGGATGTTCCATACTCGCCGGAACTTGCTTATAGAGACCTGGAAGCAGTGTTGAGAATATATAAAAAAGCGAAATAGAAAGGATCGAGCCACAATCCATTATCATTATTCCTGATATCTAAAGATACGATTGCCAATTCCTGAATTCGGTCTCGCAGACAAAGTTTCTCTAATAATTGGCTACGTTTCTTATTTCACATGCACTTTCTTAGGAGTAACTGCAGGCCAGTCATTTACCTTAAATTGGTTAATCAACGCAATCCTCATAGATTATTTCTCTTGACATATTCTGCATTACAAAGCCTCTAGTTGATTTAACACATGTTCGATAGATGTGCAAGAGATTGTGGCAAAATATTAGTCAAAAACAATGTTTTCGAGCCTACATCATACCTCCTTAATTGTTCTATAAAACTAATAGTTAGTCTATACTAATTGTTATATACCTTTAAGCAATTTACCGGACAGAAAGTTATGGCTCAGAATGATAAGGTGGATGCGGTGGAGCTAGTTACATGCTGGAAGGATGTCGTCAAGGAAATGATGGCATTCCAGTCCTATTTCCTCAGGAAAGAGCATATATCTAGACCTGCGTACCTGATAATGCATTATCTGTACATGCATGGTCCGCAACAGCTCACAGCGCTGTCCGAGATAATTGAAGTCTCTAAGCCAACAATAACTAGCCTTATCGATAATCTGGAAAGCATGAACCTGGTTCACAGGGTCCATAGTGAAATGGACAGGAGAAGCTATTCTCTGCATTTAACATCGCAGGGGGAGGAGAAGCTGAGCAAGCTCTCTTCGATATATGATGGCATCTTCAAGGAGTTTATACAAGAATCCTCCGACGAGGATCTTGTGTCCCTCAAGAGCTCGCTTAACATTCTGCTGCAACTAATGAAATCCATGACTTTGAATATAACGGAAGTTTGAAAATAATGAAAACAGAAGATAATAAGGAAGATTATGACAAAGCATACACGACCAGGGTAATGCTGATCCTTGCAATGCTTATAATGATAGTAATGTACGTCGAGGGAATGCTCACCCCATCCCTTCTCTCTATAGCTTCGGAATTCAAGGTATCCATATCACAGGTGAGCCTGCTTCTTTCCGTATATCTGGTGACTGGAGTTTCCGTCAGCCCGATAGTTGGAAAGCTCGGCGATATTTACGGGAAGAAAAGGATGCTGGTTATTGTTCTTCTTATTTATGCCGTGGCTGTAGTATCAACGGGATTCTCTCCGAATTTTACCTACATGCTTATATCACGTGGAATACAGGGCATCGGATTGACTGTCATGCCACTGGGAATGAGTCTTGTAAGAGAGGAGTTTCCACGCAGACTTGTACCAAAGGCACAGGCCCTCCTGAGCGCTATGTTTGGTGCAGGATTTGCAGTGAGTCTTCCCCTCGGATCACTGGTCTCCAATGATCTTGGATGGAGATACACATACCATACTGCTTTTCCATTCGTTTTCGCCCTTGTGGCTGTTGCTTATATTTACATAAGGGAATCGGCATACAGGAGACCCGGAACTCGCGTGGACTATTTCGGTGCAGGCATATTTGCGGTTGCACTTGGTCTTGTGGTTTTCGGCCTGTCTGAGGGTGCGCTCATAGGCTGGACTTCAATAACTGTTATAGGCATGATCGTGGCAGGAGTGATCCTCTTCATACCCACGTTCCTGTACGAAAGATCCTATTCCAAGCGCGGACTTGAGGCTATACTGGATTCAAGGCTGCTTTCAAAGAGAAATGTCTGGATCCCGAACGTGGTCCTAGCAATATCAGGACTTGGGATGTTCCTGGCAATGCAGGCTCTAACGTACAGGTTTGAATCGCCTACTCCATACGGCTTCAGCTTTACCATATTAGACACTGGTCTATCGCTTGTCCCGTTTGCGATTGGAACTCTGATTTTTGGACCGATAACTGGCTCCATAATTACTAGAATAGGCGTCAAACAGATGTCCGTGTTAGGTCCGCTGGTTGCTGCAGCAGGTTTCTTCCTCGAAGCGACGCAGCCCTCGTTCATCATGACGCTCGTTTACGGTTTTGTGATAGGTGCTGGTTTATCAATAATGAACGCGTCTATCATAAACATACTTGTACTCTCAGTTGAGCCAAGAGATATGGGATTAGCTACATCTATGAACGGCACTTTCAGAAACCTTGGGAGCAGTGTGGGAGCTTCACTCGCAGGCGCCATTCTTGCCACCTACTCAATTGCCGCTATCCATGGATCACCATACGATATACCCATACCAACGCATTTCGGGTATGAATTTTCTTTCCTGCTTGCTTTTGGTGCATTCCTGGTGTCGGCCGTCATTGTTGCGTTTGCGCATGAAGTTATTTATTTCAAGGGCAACACTTTGGCAGAAAAGAAGTCGGAACTCCCGGAGAAGCAGACAGATGCCGCATAATCCAGAAAAGTACTATGCGCTTCTTTCATTTAGGGTACAACCTTGGTGTACCATCAATTTTAATAATTATCAATGAATTATATCTAAGGGGAAAAGTTGACACTATCGGAAGTAGTTGCGACAACATTGGAAGTCATAAATAACAGGAAGGTCTCGGAAAACGGGAAGAACGTGACCTATGACCTGAGAAGTCTTAGATTTTCAAGCAAAAGGATCGCCTCAAGAACATTGTGCGAAGCGCTTTGGAAACTTGACATATCAAAATGGATTAATGATTCCGATGACCCATCGAATGTAAATCCGGAAACCAATCTGAACCTTATCGTTTCCAAGGATCAACTCCCTGGGATGAGGAGATCCATCAACAAGATGATGGAGGATCTTGGAAGATCGAAAACTGACCGCTACATAAAGACCTTCATGAAAGATGTTAATTCCTCTGGCAGTGGACTTCGCGCCATACTGCTTGTAGGGCTTGTAAATGGAGTTCTTATAAAGAACAGCGCCCTTAAGAAGCTTGAGTCTTCAAGCTTGAATGCGTTTATTGAAAAGCTCCAGGATCACATCAAGATTGTCGAGAACTGATTGACCTGCAGTGCCTTTCCTCAATGATTTCGGTAAAAACTTTGAAGTTTGCCAAGATATTTATAGCTTCTTGAATTGCCGACCTACAGTTACGGGAATAGCCTGAAGGAAGATAATCAATGCCAACATTAACTACGTATTCACTTATGCGAAATGGATGGAAGTCGCTCAAAGAATCTGAAATATACCCTTTGCAGAAGGAGAGGATGATTTCTTGGAGACGCGGTCCATCTACTCACCGTGTAGAATATCCTACCAGGCTCGACAGGGCAAGGGCCCTCGGATACAAGGCCAAGGAGGGATACATAGTCGTGAGGTCGAGGGTCAGAAGGGGTGGAAGAAACAGGCCGAAAATCATGGGAGGAAGGAGACCCAGAAGGATGGCCTACAGTAAACTCACCGTTAAGAAAAGCATACAGTGGATGGCGGAGGAAAGAGCAGCGGATAAGTATCCAAACATGGAGGTGCTGAACTCTTACTATGTGGGCGAGGACGGTCTTTACAAATATTATGAAATCATAATGGTAGACAAGGCTGCTCCAGAAGTGTACGGAAAAAAGCAGATTTCATGGATATCTGAACCTCAGAATACTGGAAGGGTTTACCGGGGATTGACTTCAGCCGGATTTAAGGGCAGGGGACTGAGAACAGGCAGGACTGGAAGCAACAAGAGCAGACCCTCTATAAGATCTAATGGAAGATTAAGGCGATAATCTAATCTTCATTTTTTGCATGGAGAGATTAATGGAAAGTGGCAGACCTTTGCTTCAAACGGGCAAAAAGGTCTCGTTGGGCATCCTTCTTGAAGCAGATGTACCTTTTTTATTCAGGGTTATCAACGATCCAGATGTACACAGGTATCTATCGAACCCTGGTCGTATGATGTACGAGCATGAAGAGTTGGAGTGGGTCAGGACACTTGGCCAGAAGGAACAGGACAGCAGACACTTTGCAATTGTGGAGAACGGCAGCGGCGAAATCGTTGGAGTTGTTGGCGTAAGGGAGATAAACTTTTCAAATGGATCTGGAATTCTGGGTTACTTTCTATCCAAGGAGTACTGGGGAAAAGGGTATTCAACGGAGGCGGTTGCACTTGCAGTTGAGTTTTGCTTTGGAACCCTCAATATGAGAAAACTTGTGTCAGCAGTGTTCGAGCCTAATACCGCCTCAATGAAGGTCCTGATCAAAAACGGTTTCAAGGAATGCGGTCGATACCACAAACATTCCTTTGTGCGAGGGCATGGCTTCGTTGATGATGTCCTGTTTGAGAAGTTCAACGAAGAACATGCACCATGAAATAAGACTGCAAAGATAAATTAGGGTTTATTGCTTTGCGGAGATAGCCTGTAACATAAATGCAGGAGAGCCGCGGTGGCCCAGTGGTACGGCGCCAGACTTGAGATCTGGTTCCCTTGTGGATCGGGAGTTCGAATCTCTCCCGCGGCGCTTAAATTTTTAAAGAAATAAATTTGACTCAATATTTATAAAGTGCATAAACCACATTATTCAAACCAGGAAATAAATAAAATTTTCTTTTATTATGGACCAGGAATAATATACTGCTCAAGAGAGAAATGCAAAATTTTGAGAAGGCATGCAAAAAATTTCAGTATTATGTTATTAACCATGGGAAAGTCTCTCAAATTATGCTGAATGATATCTTCTGGAACTATTTGAAAAGTATTAAATGTACTATTTCGCCCCAGGATCTGAGATCATGGTTGATAGCCTCCAATAAATAAACGCTACAGACACCAGAACGAAAAGAAGCACTAAGATAAGATACAATACGTCAAACTTGATTATTGCTGTTCCATAAACCATGCTGGCAACCCCAAACGCGTAATATGCCCATACAAAAGCGGAAACGACCTTTACCTGAGAGATAAATGCATGCATCAGATACGAAATCAAAGCAAAAAGAGCTGCCAACAACCCTATTACAACAAATGCTTCCTCTTTATTCGTGATGTCAATATAAGATAGATAGAACAGGAGAATCGAAATTATGACTACGATTAGTGCGGCCATGATTCCAGTGACTTTTCTGGGCGATGCCATATTGATGGAATGCAAACCATTCTATATATTTGCCTACCATTCCCGGGAATACATCAGATCCAACGAAGTCGACTATGAAGTTATCCAAAAACCTGCATAAATTGTGAACAATCGCGCATCAAAAAGTTTTGGTTTTAATTCTTGATCCCTTCAATATCAACGAAATCTGGATTTAGTTCTCTGCTATTTATCTTTCAGGTTCATTTCACTTGTCTGCAGGAAGAGAAAATTTCAATTTTATCCTTTCACCAAATTTTGCCCCGATAAATCCTGCGATTACTATTGCTATAATCGAAAGACATAACCAGGCTACCAGGTCCAGGAACAGACCAAGCCAGCTGAACCCGAAAATAAAAGGAAACAAGGGTTGCAGGCGTCCAGTAGGAATCTCCGCTCGGTAATAGTCATAGTAAAGGAAGGGGTATCCGAAGTAGAAATAAGGACCCGTGGAACTCACTGCGGAACCTTGTATTCCGCCGGAAATCAGGGTTGCCAGAAACGCGGCTATCAAGGGAATAACATAAAATTGATATTGCATTCTAACTACTTTTCTAACTATTATGAAAAAGAGAAAAGGAACTAGAAACCACAGTAAGATGAAGGTGTCTGCCAAATCACTAAAACCAGAGTTAAAAAGTCTACTTGAGTAGAGTGTGTAGGTCAATCCAAAAATTAGCGTTATAATTACACCAATAACATAGAAAAGCTGAAGGAAGGAGTTTACCTTGATTATTCCAGAAAACTTGAAGGAACGGCCTTTTGGAACCGCTGCGTCTTGCAATGAATTTCTAAGGTTTCTGTAGGTCTGATCAGAGAGACCTATCACAAGATAAATGCCGTCTAAATGGAAACCAGCTTCGCCCTTAATAATTCGCGCAATTGCTTCTCTGTTATTTTTATGGGAGAAATCTATGTGATCCTCCGTGATTATGCGAATTTTTGGTTCATCTGAATCGTTTTTACGAAGTGCATTTTCGAGACTTGGAGACAGCTCAGGCTTAATTCCTTCAGAATTGAGTCGAATGCTGGAATTATACAGTATGGCATTCATCTCATTAAGAACATATGACTTTACAAGATAATATCCCCTATTACCTCGAGTCATCAGAGAACGTATATCGGAAACAATTGCATCTGGTTGGACATGGCTCCTGATAGTGCTTCTTTCAATATTATCAACTAAGCCGAAGTATGCCTTTAATTCAGAGTCAAAATCAGATGGATCGGGTTTAGCTTCAGCCATAAGGATATGATGATGAATTGATATTTATTAATAAACTCTGCCGCGTAACCTGAATGGTCTTATACAACCTGAGAGCTTCTGAAATGGAGTGATCATTCTTCCACAATAAATTTATCAGTTCAATCGCTCTGCAATGCAATGGAAGACTTTAGTGCGATTAAGGAAGTACTCGAAAGATGGAAAGTTTCCGGTGAACTGGAATTGCGCAAATTAACAGGTCTTAACATAAACAGCTGGAGGGATTATTTCAAACAGGAAATTACAGAAATTGAAAGTCTGCTTGACAGTGCAGTTGAAGATGCGCATGAACGCCTTGCTGCATTGCTTTCATTTGCGGTTGTCGTTGCGAGGGTGAGGCCGTTCATAGCCGCTCCCCTTCTAAGGTATTTTTCAGATATCAAAGGTCTAATTCATAAACTGGCGGTAAACCTTGGCGTAAGTGATACCGAAGTTACGATAGGCTTCCCTTTTACTATAGAAATGACCTTTAGTATTCCTACATCAAAGCCTTCTAAATAAATACAGAGAAACCAAATATATTTCAGTTTTTATGTTCAATCAGGGTAACCTCAAAGTTATCCAGAATCCGTTCTATGAGAACTTCCTGAACTCCACCTTCAAATTCCTTTTGCTCGATCTTCTGAGCCCATTTTCCCTGATCAGATACAAGTTCACTCATTCAGACAGCGCTCCATTCTGCAAGAAAGATCTACTGATATCAGGTCATTTTGAATAATGATCTGACTCATCAATAGATCTTCGGTGCTTGTGGTTTCAAGATTAAGAATTCAGCGTGCAGAATATATTTTACTCTTCGATTTAAAAATGAGCAAGTGGTTGGTAATAGGGCTTCGGGAAACAGATGTTCTTAACCTTTATCAATATAAGTAGGACCGCTCTCTCAAAAGTTAAAGATCAAAAAGACATGATGTTTATTCTCAGCGTTGTAATATGAGCAATGATGGATGGAACTCAGCAGGTCAAGATCTGCCCTAAATGCGGTTCAGTGTATATCAACTGGATAGCTGGGGGCCTGATTGGGGCTGTCTATAAGTGTGATGATTGTAATTATGTAGGGCCATTCATACTTGAAGTAAGGGCCAGAGATTTGGAAAAGTTCAGGAAAGAGCTCAAGAAAACCTCTTCTGAACCTGATGATGCTACAAAAGTTGATTGATGCGATTCACATTGTCAGGCATCATTTAATATCAGTCTTTTCGTGTTTTATCTTCCTTATTTCCCTGTTGTAAGCATCAGCAATTTCATAAAGCCCGCAGGTGCCGAAGACTTTTCCGTTATTATCCGTCACAACGACCTTACCAAGGGGGCTCCTGCTCAGCAAGTCAAAGACCTGGTGGGCGTTTGCTGACGTATTTACTTTTGGCGGATTTGGATTGAGCACTTCCCATGCCTTGACTTTTGAAAGATCCTTGTTCATGTCGATATCCTCTATCGAAAGGAGTCCTATCAACTTCCCATCTTTCTGAACAACAACACTTTTTGTCTTGGTCTCCCTGATCTTGGAAACAGCTTCCAGAAGATTTGTTTCTGGAGATATGTAGGGATAGTTGGTGTTGACAGCCGAAAGAACGCTTACTTCATCCAGGACCGGCTTCTCGTATTCCATTGCATGGGCGGGAGACGCAGCTCTATTGTCAACCTGCTTGCTGTATATTGAGTACTTGTCACCGCAAACAAAATACGCTACAAGCGTGGTAAGCATTAGCGGAAAGAACAGTGAGTAACCGCCCGTCATCTCCGTACCCATGATGATTATGGAGACTGGAGCCTTTGAAACACCGCCAAAGAATGAAATCATTCCCACTACAGTAAGATCAATAACGTTAACAGTCGGGAAGAATGGAGAGAAAACACCATAAATGGAAGCCCCAAGGAATCCTCCAATAACCATTCCAGGTGCGAATACACCTCCGGATCCGCCAGATCCTATCGTAAAAGATGTGGCAACGATCTTTGCCAGTACGATGATAAGCAGCATCCAGAACGGAAAAGCCAGAGATCCGTAAAATATCAGCTGAATCCAGCCGTAGCCGAGACCCAGTACTTCAGGGATAAATAAGGCAATAATGCCAACAAAAAGCCCTCCTATTGCTGGCCTAAAATACTTGGATATTCGCTTCATTTTCGAAAATAACCGCTGAATGCCGTAAAAGAAGACAACATAGAATTTACCTACGAGTCCTGCAGCGATTCCGAGTATCAGATAAAGAAGTAAAGATTCAGGCGAATGAAAACCTGTGATTCCGCCTGCTGGGATCAGGAACAGGCTATTCCTGTAACCGAGAGTGGCTCCAAAGATCAGGTATCCCACGAATGAAGCAATGATTGATGGTATTAACGCCTCAACTTCAAAGTCCTTCCTGTACAGGATCTCTGTTGATAAAATTGCCCCACCCAGCGGCGCAAGGAATATGCTCCCTATTCCTGCCCCTATCCCAGCAGCCATTGCTATCCTCCGGTCATGATCATCCATTCCGAATGCATCAGCTATGAAAGATCCAAAACCTGCAGCAATCTGTGCAGTAGGTCCCTCCCTCCCGGCGCTGCCTCCCGAGCCGATGGTGATTGCCGAGGCTACTGTCTTCACTACCGGAATCCTTCTCCTGATCCTGCCTTCCTTGTTATGAAAGGCGTCAATTGCTGCATCTGTTCCATGCCCTTCTGCTTCTGGTGCAAATCTGTAAACTATGAATCCGGCGAGCAGTCCTCCTAGCACTGTTGATACCGGAATTAGGAGCCTTTGCATCAGTGATAGGCTTAAAACATAGGTAGCTGCACCATATGTTCGGGGTACAGAAAATCCGGTGATTCCTACTAGTATCAGATTGTTGAACACATTGATCAGGGTATAGAGGATTATAGCACCGATTCCAGCTATTACTCCAATAAGACTTCCTATGAAAACCCATTTTCCCACGTAGGCTGCGTTTATCTTTGCCTTTAGTGAACTGATCGCAGAACCTATGTGGGATTTCATTTTCTGAGGATATCAAAGTCAATTATAACGTTTGTAGTCAGGGCTCATCGTTATGCGGCGTCTCAGAAAAGTTGATGAAGAAATTTTCGCTTTCTGCTGCTGGATTCTCTGCAAGTGTCATGCCTGGAATTTCCTTCCTGAAATAAGAGGCGCGCTTATCCAGTATAATTCCTATACCTATATCTGAAGAGCTTCTGATCAGCCTTCCGATTTCCTGCCTGATCTTTACGGATGTTGGATACTTGACCGAATATTCCCATCCTTTCCCGTTCCTTGCTTCATAATAGTCATGCAGTGCCCGGTTTTTGGCATCCGGGCGCGGATAAGGAATACCTGCCACTATGACAACTTCCAGCTGGTTTCCGGGAAAATTAAGTCCTTCCGATAACCTGCCACCAGAGACAGCCAGCAATGGCTTCCTGGTCTTGCGGAATTTTCCCACCAGGGCGAAAACATCAGCCTGAGAAAGCTCTCTTTCCTCCATAAGGACGGGAAAAGAAAAACCGCTGCCGAAAACCTTCTTCATTGCGCTGTAAGACGGAAAGAATACGATAGTGCCTTTGTTGGTTCTTGCTATAATATCATGAATCAAATCATGCATTTTTGATGCTTCCTCGTCGTTGAATGCATCAAATTTAGTCGTAACTCCGTTATAGTATATCACCTTTCTTCGCTCCGCAGGAAATATTTCACTGATTCTTTTGTGCGGAATTCCGCTAAATCCTATAATATCCAGGTAAACGCTAATTGGAGATAGCGTTCCCGACATATGTATAGTCTTGGATTGCTGCAGTGGTGCGAGCAGCTGAGACGGGTCAAGACAGAATGCAGACACAGAGCCCTCTGCATTTCTGGATAAAATAGCGACATAAGTGCTCTCATTTATCATCTCCCACTTCATCAGTGCGATAGCAACACTCATGACGCTGGAGCGGGGAACCTTTCCTTCCCTCTCCCTCTTTTCGGCAATGGATTCGCCAAATAGTTCCATGTAGTTAACAAGATCGTGGAATAACTGTGAAGAAATCCTGTTCTGCACCATTATCGTCTCAATGAGGTCATGAAAGCTTATCCTGATCTCATCGCTTTCGCCGATTTTTTCATTAACAAGCGAAATAATGGCCGATCTTGTCATTTCCAGAACATCTGACGACTTGTATTTCTGGTAGAGCAGGAAATCACCCTGATCCCGTGCCTCGTTCTCTGCATAGTTGATCTGTCTGATTGATATGTCAAAGGAAGACATATCTCTTGCAAGATCGGGCAGGTTATGTGCCTCGTCCAGTATCAGTACGAGATCATCACGGGATACCCCCCAGTGCTGCAGAAATCTCTCACCGATAGCAGGATTGAGGAAACTTGCATAAGGGGCAAGGACAATATCTGCTTCGGGAAGTGCCCTCTTGAGTGATTCATATGGACATATTATGTTGTCTGACCCGTAATCCAGGAACTCTTCTGCAAATGGAATTGTAGAAAAAATGTAGTTCTTTGTTTCTTCGGACCATACATCGTAGTTATAGTACTTGCATGCGTCAGGATCGCCTTCAAGCACTTTCTTTTTCCGAAGTCTGCAGAACCTCGAAAGAGATTCAGAGCTGAAGTCCTGGTGCCCTTCCACCTCCCGATACAGCAGGCATAAATTGTGACGGCCCTGCATTGGCATTGCATGTATTTTGAGTCCTGTCGCTATCCGTCTTAACTCCCTTATCACCTGCTCCTGCTGGGAGTTCGTTCTGGTAAGATATAAGACCTTTTTACCGTTTTCAGTAGCATATTTAAGTGCGCCATGAAGACCCATTAGTGTCTTCCCGGATCCTGTTGGGGATTCAATGGCGACACCGATGTTCCCCTTAAGGGATTCAGTGATAAAAGAGATTATTTCACCCTGGTAGCTCCTCAGCTCAAAATTGTTTTCCAATCTTCCCTTCCGATTATTTTTAACAGATAGTTATATTTTCGCTAGTTCCATTATAGCAAAGGAGAATGTTCCCTGATTGCAGCAACCTGATCTTTGACCACGCAAGATATTCAATCACTCATCTATTTATATCAAAATAAAATGAGCTTAGTGAAGTTTGGAAATGCAGATCCTGATTGAGAATGTTTTCAAGGATAGTCCGTCACGGAAGAGGATTGTGGAAGGGCTATTCAATATGGGTATCTCCGTACGTGCAGGCAGGTTCTGGATAGGTCCAATTGAAATACCGACCACTGAAGTCGCTAAAGCTTTCAGCGTAAACAGAAGAACAGTGTATGAAACCATTAGGCAGATAGAGTCCAATCATGTTATTGCGACTATTATGGCAAATGTCGTGTCAGATGTTGACTGTAGCCAGATTGCGCCTCTCATTGGCAACCAGGTCATAGAGATCGACATAGCTACCGGTCTTTTCCAGAAGGTATTCACCGAATTCAGTAATTTCATTGCAAGCAGATCTATCAACGTTACAGAAGTGCTTTCGAGAACTGACGGAAAGAAGAAGAGCTTCATTCGGGCTGTGATAAGGAATATTTTGCAGGATCAGGAAATAGAAGATCTTGCTAGAATGAAAGGCGTGCTCAAGATACGCGTAACCAGGCCCAATCTTGAATCACCGAGCTATTTATGCAAGGTATGTGAGGTTGTGATTTGTCCAAACAAGATGTCAAGCCCGCTGCAGCAAGAAACCACGGAGACCGTCAGGATCCGATAATGTTTATATACTGCGATTAATACATTAAGCCGTGGAAGATTTTAGAAAATTCCTTTTAAAGGAATTGATGGTTCAGTTGCGGAACAGGGGGCTTGAGTTCGCAGAACCGGATCTCGATGGGGTTTCCACATTTGACATCGCAGCAAGGAGAGGGGATGAAAAATATCTCATCAAGATACTTTATAATATAGATACAATGCGTGAAGAAGGCGCCAGGGACCTGATGAGTGTATCTAGGATACTTGGCTGCATAGCAATAGTTATAGGAAATAGGGCAAGCAATGGATCGCTTGAGGATGGAATTATCTACTTCAGGCATGAAGTTCCTATAATGACTTATGAAACATACATTGCATACCTAGACGGTGAGAGTCCTTACATATTTTCTGCACACGGAGGATATTACGTTTCAATAAACGGTGAATCACTCAGGAAGATAAGGGAGGAGCACAGGTACTCGATAGGATACGTATCGAGCACCGTTGGCGTTTCAAGGAGGAGCATTTCCCTTTATGAATCAGGATCGGCTGCAACCCTTGATGTTTTCAACAGGCTCCAACATATTTTCGCTGTTGATCTGAAGAAGAGGATCAACCTGATGAAGCACCTTGAAGATATACCCGTTGACGAGAACCATGATCTTTTCGTCAATGAATTCTACAGCGCTGTGCTACAGTTGATGAAATCCATAGGATTCAGCATGTATCCATTCCGCAAGACGCCATTCGATGCCATGGCTACAGATGTGACTGCTGATCAGATAATAATGGGCCTGGCCGATGAACTGAATAACTACCGAAAAGCTAGGGCAATTGCCAGTTTATCCGAGCTCTTCGAGAACTATGCCATGGTGGTAACGAAGGCGAATACCGAGAAAACGACCATTGCTGGCGTCCCGGTCATAAAAAAGGATGATATAGTGAATGCGGGCGACAAGGAGAGTCTTGTTGATCTATTACGAAAAAAAGCGGATAATCGATGATTGATGAAATTCACATGCAAAATGGATCCGAACTTCTTGTGTTTGGCGGAGTGAAGGGTCTTATAAGTGAGGGAAACCGGCTTCAGGATGAGCTTCAGTCTTTCAGACCTGAACTTATCCTGGTCTCAATCCCCGAAGAGTCGATAGAAGCACTTGAGAAGTTCATGGAGGAACCTTACGAGATAACGCTTTCTGATTATGAACTGATCTATGGAACAGTGCTTTCCGAGTATGGGGAAGTCATGGTCCCTCCCCCCATATACATGGAGCCGATAAAGTACGCAAGGCATTTCTCTGTGGGCGTGCATGGGATTGACATGGAAGAGGAAGAGTATTCGAAGACGTACACAGAAAATGTGCATGCTTTTGACCTCGTCCGTCACTCCGTGAGGAAGAGGCTCATAATGAGGCATTCATTCAAGTCGGAAACCGCAGAAGGCTTTGTGGAAGAATGGAACCTCCTTATCAACAAGGTCAGAGGGTTGTCGAAAGTGGATGAGCAGCGCCTGATGTCGATTGAGAAGAACGCCGCTGCCTATATACAGGAGAATAAGGATAAAAAACGGATCGCTATTGTACTGGATTATGAATTCCACAAGAACTTCGTTGCATACATGAAGGAAAATTTTTCAGCTGACCAGTCTCCTGAAGCCCTTGAATAGGATATAAATTTCTGAGCTTGAATCCCTGGATGCCTTTGGCTTGACAATCTTAGATGAATCAAAATATCTCTCCCACTTTCTCTTGAATCCCTGAGTCATGTCCCCTTGGAACTGCTTCAAAAGGGCGTTGCCGTTCTCGGCTAGGAAAACCTGGGAGAGTTGCATAACTCTTTCTCCAATCATGCAGGATGCAGAGTGATCAATATCATGATGCCCGGTTGTTTTCGACATGGCATCAGAGATAATCGCCTGGAAAAATTGCCTGCCTGAGTTCATGAGAAATGCCCTTATATCGCTTTCGACCTCTGGACGCAGTATGTTGGCCTTGATAAAATGCACACCAGGTATTTCGTCCATTCTTGTCAAATCCAGGGCGAGAATTGGGCCTTGCGTTATACTTACAACGACTTCAGACCAGCCGCCGGGAGATGATCCTATCTCGAGAACCGCGTCGTTCCGGCGGATAATGCCATAATCTTTCTGGACCTGTTCAAGCTTGAAGGCCGCCCTGCTCCTGAAATTCTTCTGTTTCGCCCTGAAGTAATAGGAGTCCCTTCTATCCGTATCTACTCCCCAATATGTTTCCTGTAATCTGCAGCACTAAGAAGGTCAGTTGGCGGTGAAGAGACCTTCATCCTTACCATCCAGTTTTTGTATGAATCCTTGTTCAGCAGTTCGGGTGAGTCTACAAGAATCTTGTTCGTCTCGGAAACCTCTCCGTCGATCGGCGAAAATACGTCCTCGGCTGACTTTACCGACTCAACTGTGAGAAGCACTGCCCCTTTTTTCTTGGTTTCTCCGATCTTTGGGAAGTCCACAAACACTATGTCGGTTAACTGGTGTTGCGCATAGTCCGTGATACCTATTGTGGCAACGTTTCCATTTATAGATACCCATTCATGTGTCTTTGTATATTTCAGGTTTTCAGGAACGTTAGACATTATACTGAAATCGGTTCAGGTTATATAAATTGAATATATCATGCATGAGATGAGGTGCTTCATTGGAATGCACATGGCTGAGACAGATCGGATAGCTATGATGCAGGAAGGACTGGATCCTGGAAAATTTCGATTCCCAGGCACTGAGAACACCCATCTTACCCTGGTATTTCTTGGAGACATAGAGGGACAGCGTGCTCACCAGATCTGCGAAATATTGGAAAAGAGCGGGTTCAATGATCTTGCCGTGAAGCCGGCGAAGATTATCGGCCTGCCATCCAACAAGAATGCAAGAGTAGTTGCGCTCGTCACCGATAATCAGTACCTTACAGAATATCATGACAGGATTTGCAAATCCATGCATTTCCATGAGGATAGGAAGTTCATTCCCCACATAACACTTGCACGGGCTAGGGAGCCCGTGAATATCGAAAGATGGCTGAATTCAGTAGGTGATCTTGGAGGAATGATCCTGATCGAAAGACCAGCACTGTACAGAAGCACCCTGACGCAACATGGCCCGGTACACGAAAAGATCTGCTGACCTAGTTGATGTAGTTGGTTTTATCGTGTTCGTCAGGCTTTTCCTTGACTTTAAGGAGATCCTCGTTGTCGAATTCTATTGAAAAAACGCCACCGACAGGAATCATGCGCAGGAAGGTTTTCTCTTTGCCCTTTACCCTGAAGACTATTGCTCCTTCTTCACCAAGAACTGTATATCCAACAAACTCTCCTTCGGTTATGATTGGATTGTCATCTCCACTGGCCGATAGCACCCTGTATTTTCCACCTTTCTTGATCTCAATCATGTCCATTCGTATTCCCAACCCTCTCAGAAGCTTTGAAATTTCACTCAAACTGGAACGGCAAATGATGCTCTACTAACTATAAATTTTTTGCAATATTCCTCTGATAGGTTTCAGAAAAAAGGAATCAGCTTTTCTGGATCAATCTGGAAATGTGCTCAACTGTCTTCCTGTAATTATCCATGGCCATCTTCATATTGACTTCCACCCAGCTCCATGCCCTGAGCAGATCGCCTGATCTAAGCCGGTATCTCTTCGTCTTACCATCTTGTGTCTCTTCCAGAAGATCCATCGCTTTTAGCTTGTTAAGATGCCGGTAAAGAGTGGTCCTGCTAGTCTTGAGATAAGACATAAGCTCATCTCCAGTCCAGAACCTGTTGGAATTCATAAGGAAGCATTCCTTGAAAAGCTTGAAATACGTTGACTGAGAGATCTGGCTATAATCCGTATCAGGTTTTAGGCGGGGGATATATCCAATATCCGATAGAAAATACGCGATGGTCCTGTCCAGATCAGCATCAAGGACTCTCGACGGAGCTGAAACCATTGTCATTTTGAACATTGTCACTAAATCGTAAGGGGTGAAGTGAATATAAATTATTATCCAGTTCAGGCATAATCTTGCATGAATAAGAACTGGTCGTCCATAAGGATAGGGAAAATACCGGTGTTATGCGGGAGACCGGCAATAATAGTATCTTATAAGGCCAGAACGTCAGAATCATTGTTGAAGTCACTCCAGAAAAAGACTAGAGAAGCGGATCTGGTTGAGATCCGTTATGACCTGATTCCTGCAAGGTCCGAGAAGGGTCTTGAAAACCTGCTTTCAGCCCTGGATTCAATGAAGCTTACTTATATTTTCACCTACAGGACACAAGACGCCGAAGAAGCCGTGAGGTATTATGGAATCGCTACAGACAACAACGCGCCCGCTATTGATGTTGACGTTCGTCTTCCGGGAATAAAGTCAGGAAAAAGCTGCAGGTTCTCTTCATTTCATGGCGATCATGCATCCATGTCACGGCAACTTCTGAAAAGACTTCTATCCGGCAAACCTGATGTAGTAAAACTAGGTATTTCTTATGAGAACAGGCAGGATCTTCTTTCTGATTTGCTTCTGATAGCAAAAGAATATGACGGAATAGACCGGCCACTGTGCTTTTCGCCTATGGGAAAAGGGGGATTTATGCGCGCAGTTGCGGCATATTTTATCTCTGACTTTGTATATGCACCAGGGTCAGGCAGAACAGCAGAAGGACAACTGACTTTTAAGCAGTACATGTCAATTTTCAGTTTATATTAGCTGCTGGTAAATTCCAAATATTCCATGACTTATGAAACCTATCCCAATCGCAGCAAGAAGAAGACCCATTATTCTGGAAATAACCAGAGATCCAGTTTTTCCAAGTCTCTTGAAGAGAATTGTGGAGAACCTGAGTATAACAAATGCGGCAATTAAAGTCAGTATAACGGCAAGAAGAACAAACATCTTATCGCCAAAGCTGTTTGATGTGAGGTTAAAGTAGATCATTGTCGTTGTTATTGTGCCAGGTCCTGCTAGTAGCGGCATTCCAAGCGGAACAACCCCGACAGCTTCCCTTGAAATAGTATCTTGCTCCTCCGCAGAAGTCATTTTCGTGTTCGAAGTCTTCCCCTGAAGCATATCGAATGCTACTTTGAATAGAAGAATACCGCCTGCGACCTCAAAATCGGAAAGGTTTATTCCAAGCACGCTGAAGATGTAAATTCCGATAAACATGAAGGCTATGACTACACCTCCTGCAATAGTGATGCTTCGTTTTATAACCCGCTTTCTTTCTGTCTGTGTATAGTTTTCAGTAAGTGCCATAAGCGTAGGTATCGCGCCTATCGGGTTCAACACCGAAAATACCGCTACGAACACTGTAACGAAAAATAGTAATGAGGACAATTTCAATGATGCATGTATTGCTTGGATATTTCATTTTCTTCTTCGAAGAATAAATGACCTTGTCCTCTATTACCTTCAAAGCACGCATTGAAAGTAAAAAATAACCAAAAATATTCACTCGAACTGGGTCGTAAATACATAAAATAGTAAAGGAGAGATAGAATCAGTAATCTCCGTGATAGAAGGCCGAAAGTGATACGAGTACCCTGAAAAGCTTGTAGGCATTGATCATGTCGTTACCTTCTATCTCAACTGTGTACGCGTCCTTCCTTACGGCATAAGGGAGAAGCATGCAATTGTCAGCCATACCTGAGTTCTGGAATTCCACAGAGACTTTTACGGGTTCCTTGACTTTGTACAGGGTTCCATGGTGCTTTACTGCTTTTTGCGCAGAAGCCTCAAGCAGATCCAGTGCCTTTTCAGACGATAATGAATTGGCAGAATATCTTGATAGACCATTCTTGAGCACTACAAATTCGCAATCCTTGAAGATATCGCGTGCCTCGTTCACGGCAGCCGCATCTCCCGCCACCAAACCTACCCTGACACCAAGTTTGCCTGCCACCGCTGCGCTTAAGCCGATTTCTCCTGTTTCTTTTCCATTTACCCATAACCTGTGCACGTTCGTGGAATAAGTATGATCAAGGACACCATTTAAAGTGCCGGCGTGACTGTGATAACCTACCATGAAAAGGATGTCAGCATCTCTTGCTCCTTCAACCATGCTGAGTTCCTTTGGCCATCCTGAGATAAGCCTTGCTTCCCGTGTGATCCTGGAAGCGGGTATGTTTCGATTGCCGTCATGGGAATCCACCACAGTTACCGATGTTGCCCCTCCTTTAAAGGCACCCTCTGCGACAGCATTGATAGAATCTGTCATTGCATCCCTTCCCTCCTGGTACAGTCCAAGTCCAGGCAGCACCTGCGTGCCGAATGTTATCCCCTGCAACCCTTCGGCATCAACCGAAATCAGAACCTTCATGTTTATCGTAAGTTATCGGAGTGATATCTAGTTTTTAGATCGACCTTCACCGATGGAAGCCATGAGATCTGTATCTTCTATATATTGCTCTTTTAGGGGATGCAATAAACGATAAATAGGGAGTTACAATCCTGCGGCATGCCCAGCAAAGGATTTCTGAGGCGCCTACTTGTATTGGGCGAAAGACAGGCACTTCAGGACCTGAAAGTTTATACTGAACTGGGAGAAAAAGCGACTGCAATACTCTCCAGCCAGTTGCTGCAATCTTCAACTGAGCAGGAAGGATCCGTTTCGAAGATCAGGGCAATCGAGAAACAGGGTGACACGCTGACGATGTCCCTTAAGTCAGATATTACTCAGGGAGCAATAAATTCCACGTTGTTGGGACACCTGCTTAACCTAGTAGAGACATGCGACGACATTCTTGACAAAACACTATATCTTTCGAGAGAAATCTTCAGGATGTCTCATTTTCTTCATGTTAACCCAGATTTAGCAGGTTATGTGAAGGATGAGGCCTACACAAGGTTCTCAAAGATGCTGGAATACAATAAAAAAGCGCTTTCAAGTCTCCAGAATATGCTTGACTCCAACGACCTTGAGCAACTCAAATCTGAGAGAAAATCCATAGAGTCGCTAGAAGAAGTTGTGGATGATATCAAGGATGATCTTATTGACCGGGTATACGTTGAGGCAAAAACACTACACTACCTGGTTTTCACGCACATTATGAACACAGTGCACAGGATCGATGACTTGCTGGATGACTGCGAGGATGCCTCCGACCTCGTTATGACAATATCTAACTCAGTGAATCGCTGAATGGATCTTTACTTTTACCTTTCTATAGGACTCGAGTTCCTGCTTGCAATGTTTGTTTCCGGCAACAATCTTTCAGCAGCCGTTGGTACTCTTGTTGGATCAAAGATCATAAGCAGAGCTGGTGGCATTCTGATTGGTGCGGCAGGGTTTTCCTCGGGGTTCCTGCTGGAGGGGAGATACATGAATTCTGTTGCCCTGACTCTGCTTCCGCACTCGACTTATCTAATAACTATACTCTTCTCAATAGTTATAGTCATATTTGTAGTTGCGCAGATCCTCAAGTCGCCACTTTCGCTTTCCATGGCGCTAGTCGGAACAGCAGTTGGTATATCGCTTAGAGTGGGGAGCAGCATAAACACTGGATACCTGGAACTTCTTCTTGGAATATGGATCATCTCCCCGGTAGTCGCGATAGTCCTTTCGTACTTGGGAAACCTGTATTTCGGGAGGTTTCAGCTGAACAAGACATGGAACATGGCTAGTGCTCTGAAGGTTCTTCTCCTTCTGACTTCGGCATTTACTGCATACACACTTGGAGCCAACACAATCGGGTTGCTTGGTGGGTTCGCCGGCTTCTCTTTGGCGTCAATATTATCTGTTCTTGCTGGCATTGTGGTTGGTTCCACTTTTCTCAGCGCAGGCGTTCTAAAGAGGGTCGGAGAGGAGATGTATTCAATGAGATATTTCAATGCACTTATCTCATTGATTGTTTCATCCTTCATGGTTGAGGGAGCCACCCTGTTCTCTTTCCCTCTGTCTAATACACAGACTCTTACTTCAGGCGTGTTTGGCGCAGGCTTATCCTACAGATACAAGGCTCTCTTCGTAAGGCCCTACCTTGTTGTTGTAATAACTTGGATAGTATCTCCGCTCATTGGCATGTTTCTTGGCTTTCTACTGTAGTGACATTAATATACGTATCATCCAATCCTGAAGAATGGATCAGTCCGGTAATGGAAATTTGATAATATCATCAGGCGTTTTTAACCATAACGTCGGAAAGTATTTTTCAGTGCAGGAGAACTCATTGCAGAACCGTGATGCCTTCTGGTCAGAACACGCTAGAATTATTGACTGGTATTCCACGTGGACGAAGGTTCTTGATGACAGCAAGAAACCTTTCTACAGCTGGTTTAAGGACGGCAAGTTGAACGTGTCTTACAATTGTGTTGACAGGCACCTAAAGAATAACAGGAGAAACAAGGCAGCATTCATTTGGATTGGAGAAAACGGCGAGGAGAAGATAGTAACTTATCAGGGTCTTTACAGGAGGGTAAATGCGTTTGCCAGAACACTGCTTGATTCCGGCTTGGGTAAGGGCGATTGCATAACGATTTACATGCCAATGATTATCGAGACTGTTGTGGCTATGCTGGCTGCCGCTCGCATCGGCGTAGTTTTTACTCTTGTCTTTTCCGGCTTCGGATCCGATGCCCTTGCGGAAAGGATAAAGGACTCAAACTCGAAGCTCCTCATAACCGCAGACGGAGGATTCAGGAACGGAAAGGTTGTTGATCTTAAGAGGATTGCAGATGAAGCTCTAGACAAGGTCCCAGATATTGAAACTGTGATTGTATACAGACGAACCGGGCATGAGATAGACATGAAGGAAGGGAGGGATTTCTGGTGGGATAAGATCGTCAAGGATGATTTTGTTCAGGTACCCCCTGAAGTCATGGACTCTTCCGATCCACTTTACATACTTTATACATCAGGAACAACCGGGAAACCGAAAGGGATCGTTCATGGAAGCGGCGGATATTCTGTCTGGGTCGCAAATACCCTCAAATGGGCTTTTGACCCTGGTGAGGATGACAGGTGGTGGTGTGCTGCTGATATTGGCTGGGTCACCGGACATAGTTACATTGTTTTCGCGCCACTGCTGCTTGGGCTGACCTCGATCCTTTATGAAGGATCCATACTCTACCCAGATCCTTCAAGAATGTGGCAGATTGTGGAACGATATGGAGTAAATCAGCTTTACACTTCACCAACTGCCATACGATCCCTTATGAGGCATGGTAACCACTATCCGGAGGCATGTAACCTTTCCTCACTCAAAGTGCTTGGTACAGTGGGGGAACCTATTAACCCTGCCGCCTGGGAGTGGTTCTATAAAGTGATAGGAAAGGGAAGATGCCCCGTGATAGATACCTATTGGCAGACCGAAACTGGAGGTTTTATCATCTCTCCCAGCGTTAACCTGGGTCTACCCAATCTTAAGCCGGGTTCAGCAACGTTTCCGATGCCATCAGTGGAACCCTATGTTCTAAGTGAGGAGGGAACGCATACCAGAAACGGGGAGAAAGGTTTTCTGTGTGTCAAAGGGACCTGGCCTGGCATGATGCTGACAATAAACAACGATCCTTCCAGATACAAGGATGTTTATTTTTCAAAGTTTCCTGGATATTACTATTCGGGAGACTACGCAATACAGGATGAGGAGGGTTATTTCTGGCTGCTGGGCAGGGCGGATGAGGTTCTCAAGGTCTCAGGTCACAGGCTTGGTACAATTGAGATAGAGGATGCACTTGTTTCAGTTGATGGAATAGCTGAAGCGGCTGTTTTTGGAAAGCCCGATGCTGTCAAGGGGGATGCCATAGTCGCTTTCGTTGTCTTGAGGGAGGGTCATCACAGGACCCCGGATTTCGTAACACAGACAAAGAAGATCATAAGGGAGTCACTCGGTCCCATAACTGTGCCAGATGAGATTCATGTGGTTAATAACCTGCCGAAGACGAGAAGTGGCAAGATAATGAGGCGTGTTCTCAAAGCAATCTACCTGAACCAGGTTCCGGGAGATATCAGCACACTCGAGAGCGGTGCAACCGTAGAGGAGGTTAAGGAAGCTATGGACTTGTTCAGGAAGCAGAATAAGGATTTGCTTTAGTTAGTAGTGCCTGAATGATGATTTGATCCGAATTTCGCTTATTAGAAGCTATAATCGTGGATTCGCCTCAAGCATCTATTTTATGCTTCCTTTCGATTTCCTCCTCTGTTACTAGAACAATTTTATCCAGTATAATTTTGAGTGCAATTATAGTCAGGATCCCAAGGACTATAATCACGATGCCATAGATGCCAATTCTATCTACAGCAAAGACTATGCCAATTGCAGCGGCTGGAGGGTGCATAGCCTTGGCTGACACCAGGACCAGAGCAATCAATGTTTCTACCATTGCAAGATCGAAGAGGATTCCCAATACAGGATACAAATAAAAACCTAGCAGCCCTATGATGGCCGCAATTATGTAACTTTTAACAAATTTATCAATTCTAGCTGATGGGGTTGAGGGCATAAGGTACATTATGAAAGCAGTTGATCCGAATGATGCAAATATCAGGAACTTGCTGTCACTTATCATGATTAGTTCATTCCTGAGCAGATAGAGAAGAGCGGATAAAGTGGAAATGGTAATGCCAAGTAGAATAGAAGGTATGAGCGTATTTTTCACATATTTTTCTGTCCTCGTCTTGCGGGATGTTTCCGATAAATCTGCCATTATAGAGAATGTGATTTTAAGATATAAGCTGGGATTAGGGAAAGATTAAACTTACCATACTATTACTGATTCGCTTTAGGCATAATTTTGACTTGCCACTGTAGCTCAGCTGGTAGAGCAGCTGATTTGTAATCAGCAGGTCGGGGGATCGAAACCCTCCAGTGGCTCTCTTTCTACTGTCCGATGCCACATACATTGAATAAAGGTCGAATTTGCAATGAAATCTTGCCTATATCATTCCTCATAGGAGTCATATTTTAGAGGGTAAGAAAAGGAAATGGAAAAGGAATGTATTGTTGGCAAGGTACTCACTCCAAGGCTCAAAAAAATTATTTTGGAGTCACCGTAAAGGCATCCCTCTGGTGTGCATAATGTCTGCCCCAAATTATGGAAAGATTCATCTTGCCTTACAGAAGGTCCACCGCAATCGAATGCCAATAATAGGGCAGTTAACGGAGATGTTATACCAAGATGAAATGAATGTTGCGCTATCTTATGCGTACAGCTACCCCACAAAATCTCATGGTTTAGTTTGGAGCTAGAAAGGCCAATGGATGTGCCTCAGGTCACATCCTTAGTGGAGATATTCAGATGGCAGTATCGAGTTTCGTATTCATGATATTCGTTCTACTTGGACCTTGGGTAATGTTGAGATATTTCATGCACCAGAAGCTTAATTCGTAAGGATACACCAAATGAAAGTTAACAGGGATAAGAAAAATACTATTTATCGTGGAGTAATAGAGAACGGTGAAAAGAAATGTCAAAAATACTCGTTATGCTGATTACAGGAAAAGATAACATAAACACTGAGATGGTGGCATTCAGTTTTGCATTCAATGCGGTGAAGAATGCAAAGGCCAATGTCGAATTTCTTTTTCTTGGTAGAGGAGTCCAATCCGCAAATAAAAATCAGAAAAGTTCTCCACAGTTTCTGGATCAGATAAATATGCTCAGGAATGAAGGCGTATCGCTGAAGATATGCAAGGTGAGTATGGCAGGTGAAGGACTTACAGAGAATGACATATTTTCTGGATTGGAATCAGTATACGGCGGAGTCGAAGTTGATTCCAGGATTCAAGATGGATATTCAGTAAT
>JAJYZI010000045.1 GCA_021800105.1 Thermoplasmata archaeon | reverse complement strand
CAAGTCTGCTAAAGGCAACCAGACCTGCAAACGAGTATATTGGGGGGTCATTCGGCTACGGATGGATGATAAACACACCAAGGCCTACTAAACAGAGTCCTGCTTTTGATTATGCCAGATTTATAGGTGATATTGCTCCGTTTGGCGCTTTTGGACACACTGGTTTCACTGGCACCTCTATCATGATCGATCCTGCCTCGTCTGTGATGGTCATAATTCTCAGCAATCGCGTTTTTCCAACCAGGGAGAATGTCAAGATACTAAAATTCAGGAGAACTTTCCATAATCTGGTGTTCAGTTCCCTGCTGAATCAGTAGCATCCTGGTCACCATGACTTGCTTTCAGCCTATCTATAGCAGCCCATAGTTTGTAATCTGATTTTTCCAAGGTGGTAACGGCATCATTCCGGCTGATTGCAAACTCATTCATCAGGAATGATATTGCTCTTTCTTTCAACTTGGCGTTGAATGTTACTCCCATATAGGACATCATATTATCGTAAACCCTTCCGAGTTTTATTGCGATCGCGGTGCTCATCGCATTCAGGGTAAGCTTTTGCGCGGTTCCAGCCTTCATTCTTGTTGATCCCTGGATGACTTCTGGCCCTGTATCAAGGATGATGCAGTGCGAAGCCTCCTTCTCTATTACGCTGCCAGGGTTATTGACAATGCCTATAGTCGCTGAGCCAATGCTATTACCATATTTCAAAGCAGAAAGCACAAACGGTGTCCTACCTGACGCTGAAATTCCAACCACAATATCATTACGGTTAAGCGCGATTTTCTTTAAAGCATCTACGGCAGCCTGCATATCGTCCTCCGATCCTTCCTGTGATTTTAGCAACGCATCGAGGCCACCTGCCATAATGTATAGAAAGTTCTTGCTGTCGAGGCCATACGTAGGATCAAGTTCAACTATGTCTTGCACAGCTATCCTACCACTGGTTCCGGCTCCTACATAAACTACCCTGCCACCATTCTCTATGCCTGAAAGGCAAATTTCTACTGCCTTGGCAATATCCTTGACCGATGCTTTTACTGCCGTAAACGCCTGAAAATCCTCTTCATTTATTATCCTGACAATATCATCAGTTCTTTTGCTCGATATCCCCCTAGTTCTTGGATTGTTTTCTTCAGTAGTCAATTCACGCACCTAGTTCCTGAAATCATAATAGATTCCATTCTTTATTATCCCGGTAACTTTATTACTTTTATCAATAATTGTAATATTTGCCTTCTTTCCAGGTTCAATGGAGCCTTCATCAGAAAGGCCCATGATCCTTGCAGGGTTGGTTGATAGAAACTTAACAGTCTGCAGGATAGAGTAACCCTGATCAATGAAGTTCCTGTATGCAGAATCCATTGTGAGCACACTTCCGGCTATCACATCCGTTCCGGCCACTGTGCACTTTCCACCTATCAATGTAACGTCAAGACTTCCAAGCCTGTACGCTCCATCAGGCATCATAGTTGCCGCGATAGAATCGGTTATTCCAATTATCTTATCCTCGCCCTTTGATCTTACTGCAAGCTTAATGATCCCTGGAGACAGATGATTCGGGTCATTAATGATCTCGGCGTTAATTGAATCGTTAACCAATATTTCGCCGGCAATTCCAGGTTCCCTGTGGAAAATGGATCGCATTGCATTGAACAGATGCGTTGCCTCTGTTGCACCCGCCGATATCGCTTTTTTTGCGGTGATCGCATCAGAATCGGAATGCCCTATGGATGGTATAATGCCTCTCTTTGAAAGGTATGCGATCAGATCCATTGCTTTGCCGACTTCAGGTGCAATGTCCACAATCCTTACCTCTGAACTTAATTCCCCAGTCATGCGGATAAAATTCTCTATTGAAGGTTCAAGAAGGAAAGCCTCATTGTGTGCTCCTTTCTTCAAGTGACTTATAAACGGGCCCTCCATCCTCGCACCAAGTACATTGGCATATGGTTCAGTCAGAACATTGGCTCTTGCTTCCTTGGTTATTTCTAGAAAGGCCTGTGTTGTTTTCAGATCTGAAGATACGAGAGTAGGAACTATCTTCAAAGTACCTGTTCTGGGAAGTGCCTTCAACCACTTCGACATCGAGTTCTTATCAAGGGAAGCAGTATCAACACCCAGCATCCCATGGGTGTGCACATCAATGAAAGAAGGCACTGCTGTATAGTCGGTCAGATCTACCTCCACTCTAGCACTATCAGAAACAGATGCAATTAACCCATCCGTCGTAATGATCGATAAATCATGCAGTAATCTACCTGCAACAACGGCATTGGAAAATCTATAAGTGCTTGAAGAATGCATTATCTCAGATTATTTGGGTGTATTAGGATTTCATGCCTTCTAACCGATGATCAAGAAGTAATAACTTTAGTGAGCTTTGAGGGCTTGTCAGGGTCCAGCCCAAGGAAAACCGCCCTGTAATAAGATAACAACTGCACAAACAGGACTTTAAGGATTGAATCAGCAATTTCACTGTGGAATCTAATCTTGAATTCTTCATGTATAATAGCATTAAGATCCAATACATTACGACTTAGCTTAGACAACTCCTGCTTAACCTCTTCTTCATTCGAGAGGATGAGAACACTCCACGAATCATCAAGTATCTGCTTTGGACCGTGCAGGAATTCCCGTGTAGGATAGGCTTCAGTTATCATGGAACATGTCTCCTTTAACTTCAATGCTCCTTCACGAGCCACTGGATAATCAAGCCCCGATCCGAGTAAGACAACTTTTGGGAGAAGACGTTCTGCAATTGTTTTTATCTCATTTCCCCTTTTCATTATTACTTCAAACCCTTCCTTAACCTTTCCAAGCAGCTTCCTGAATTCATCAGGTTCCCGTGCAAAATAAATAGAAAGTGAAGAAAGCAACTGGCCCAAGTGGCTTTTGGTGGCGGCAACTGACTTCTCATGGCCGGCAGGAGTTATAATTGAAATATCTGAAAGCCTGGAAAGGCTTGAACCTGGAACGTTACATATAGACATTATGGAAGCTCCTTTTCCCTTCCCAAAATTCGCTGCTGAAATTATGTCGGAAGTTTCTCCTGATTGGCTGAAAAGTATCACTTCTCTGTTCTTGAAACTGAATTCAGCGTTCATGAACTTATTAAATTCAGATGCAAATACCGGAACGGAAAGCACATCCCTCTTAAGGAGAAGAAGTGAAAGATAGTAGGCTGCATTATAACTTGTTCCATTACCTGAAATGATGCATCCATTTGATTTTTCAATATGATTCAACGCTAACTCAGAATCTTTTTTGTGTTCAGTTGAATATTTATCGAGAAGGTCTTTTTCTTCTCTGATCTCCTCTATCATGTAATGCATTATTTGGGAATCACACTATAATATAAGAAATGCCTATCTTTATTTGTATAAAGAAACAAAAATCATAAAATCTGCCGATAAACTATACCCGCATGCAGTTTGTCTCAATAAGTGTAGCAGACCTCCGAGCCGAGCCCAAGTTCACTTCAGAAAGGGTTTCGCAGCTAGTTTACGGGGAAGAACTGAACATAATAGAAAAGGGAGAAGAATATTCGCTTGTAGTTGGGTCCGACGGTCTCCAGGGCTACATTAAGACCGCCCTGATAAAGCAAGGTCCAGCGAGAACGCATAAACTGACCCGAAGATACAGGTATGGTGAGATAATAATTCCATTTGGCGGATATGTTTCCAAGGATGAAATAAAGCAGTTCTCTATTCCTGCTCAATTCTTGGCCCCACTCTCTAAGTACGACTACAAACCAACTGAGCTTTCCAGGAGGTTCCTTGGGGTTCCATACCTCTGGGGAGGTACCTCAGAATTTGGATTTGACTGTTCTGGATTTACACAGAGACTTTACAGATTTTCAGGCGTAGAGCTTCCTAGGAACGCCGACTGGCAGCGAGATTATCTGGATGAAGTCCCTTCACTTAAAGAGGCATTGCCGGGAGACCTTATATTTTTCAAGGGTCATGTTGGCTTACATCTAGGCAGGATGCGCATGATTCATTCTAACGGAAAACACGCCTCAGTTACAACCACAGATTTGTCAGACCAGAGTGAATATTCCAAGCAGCTTCTAGAAATATTTGAGCAGGTAGGACGGATTGATTTTGGATCTACAAAACTCGGAGAAAGAATAAAGAAGCGGTATTCCTAAATTAACCTAGGAATTTGAATATCTCATTAAAATTTTTGCCTGGAACTATCTTCCCAAGTACAGGTCCAGTCATAGCCTGAATGTTAGTCAATCTCCCTGCTGCATTATGCAGAGTCTGATTTGCGAGTATTGCAAAACCGAGGGCTTCTCGTAGGTCGTCTCTTATACCAGTGCTGCTGAACGTCCTTATCTTGTTATTGAAAAGTTCTTTTAGATCCTGCATAAGTACTGGATTTTTCGTTCCACCGCCTCCTACCACTATATCTGAAAACTGACTGTCAATGAATCTCTCTGCCTGTTCATGTATGCTTACCGCTGTGAATCGAGTAAGCGTTCTAACCAGGTCCTCTCCTTTTATCGACGGAAATTTCCTCATGATATTTTCAAGATATTTCCTGCCAAAATATTCCCGCCCACTGTTTTTAGGAGGATACTTCTTAAAAAATGGGTCCTTCATAAGATATTCCAGCAACTTGGGAGAGATTGTACCGGATAAAGCTATTTGGCCATTCTTATCCATTCTCTGCCCGTATACTCTGGAGGCGGCAAGATCAATTAGCATGTTGCCAGGACCAGTATCAAAGGCCAAAAAACCCTTTGAGTCCAAGTATGTGACATTGGAGATCCCACCTATATTTACCGTAAGGGTGCCGGGCCTTTTGAAGATGATATAGTCGCTCAGCGCTATAAGGGGAGCACCTAATCCACCATATGCCATATCAGTTATCCTGTAATCCGTTATTGCAGTTTTACCAGATTTGGCCACTAAAAATGATATTTCACCAAGTTGAAGAGTGCCATTTCCAACCTTCATAACAGATGGTCCATGGTAGATGGTGTGTCCTGAATATGAAATTACATCGTAGTCAAGATCCATTGAAAGTACACTTTCACTTATAAACTTGCCAAGCCTGACATTTAAACGCGACATAAATTCCGCATCTATCTTTGTACTTTCAGCTACCTTAAGCAGGTCTTCACGCAATTTAATAGAAAATGGTTTATTCTTCCC
The DNA here is from genome assembly GCA_021800105.1 of Thermoplasmata archaeon. Lineage (GTDB taxonomy): Archaea > Thermoplasmatota > Thermoplasmata > Thermoplasmatales > Thermoplasmataceae > UBA582. Next base: position 4,760 of record JAJYZI010000045.1, on the reverse strand, counting down.
TGACAAAATATTGTATTCAGTATCAAGGTTATATCCATTTAATTCAATATTTGCTATACTTAAACCATCTGTTGAAGTCCCGGATACTATCGAAACGAATTTCACTTGCATCTATGTGTATTTTGTTTATAAAATTACTTCTTTTAATCATGTTAATGAAATATCTAATGATAAAAAGGAAGATTGCGTAAACGATTATTATTTAGTAGCTTCATATTACATACTAGATTTCAATTTATATGAAAATTATTGTAGTTCTTGGATGCATGCTCAAATTTTGCGCTCCTACCGAAGAAATGAAAGGAAGAGTTGAACGTGCCATTCAGTTTGCACACCTTATAAACCCTGAACGAATCATATTTTCTGGTGGACGCACATCTAAAGATTGCGCTTATTCCGAAGCAGGAATGATGAAAAAACTTGCTATTGACATTGGCGCAGATCAAAACATTATTGAAGTAGAAGAGAAGTCAACGACTACTGTTGAAAACGCGGTTTATGTTAGAGAACTGCTTGAGAAAATGTCATTTTCTGGCGATCTTTACATTATAACATCTTGTTATCACATAACGCGATCTTTAACTATTTTCAAGATCATAATACCTTATGTTAATGTCTATTCTGGCCTTTGTTTTGAATGCAAACCAGAGCGCCTGAAGACAGAAGCTGAAAGACTCATTATCGATCAAAATATCATGTCAAGAGTTGAATGGAATGATCAATTTTGGTTGGATGGTTATGAAAAAGTTAAGACTTCGCTATAAAAGAGATGCGCTATACGGTAGCGGTAAATCGATCTTACCAATTCATAGAATTCTTATTGTAGCTTTCCCAGATACCGTCTGGCTAGGGAACTACACAAATACTTTGAAAGAGGACGGAAATATGATATCATTCCAACAGAATTCTGCTTACCACGTTGATGGAGGACCAAACAAGATATAACTTGTGTCCCTAGTATTCAAGAGAAGGCGTTGATAATTATATGATGAAAAATAAAAGTGATGATTTGCCATATGTTCTTTCATACAGTTTCAGACATAATGGGAAAGAGATCCAATCTTTCAGGTCAAGCCTTCCTGTCCTGCCCGCCTCTAATATGAAGATCTTGACAGGTTTCGTTTCTTACAAACTTCTTGGGATGAATCATAAATTTGTTACAGAGGTGAAGAGAGAGGGTAAACACATAATATTTTCCGGGGGACCATCCCCACTTCTTGATCTCAGGTCAATCGAAAGCATTACAGAATCCCTTGGCATTGGCAATCAAGAACTAAAACATTCTGATCTTGCAATCAAGACTCGAAATAATAAAATCGATCACCACCCGCTCAATCCTTCTTGGAATTACGATAATTCGGCGTACTCATACCAACCGAAAATTACAAACTTTTCGCTTAATGAGAACTGCATGCCTAAAAACAGTTCGCTGCAGAGCTTTACCCTTCAAGATCTTCACGAAAAGGAAGATACCTTCATTCCAGTCAAGAACCCAAAGAATAACCTGAAAAATGGAATAATTGGCACAAGTTCTAAAAAGCGCGGAAAGCAAGATGAGGAAAAAAGCAGATCAGCGATTCATGCAGAAAGGTTGGAAGACATCTTGGATCATATGGAGACCGTAAGTTGCAACTATTCTGCGGAGGTGCTTTTCAAATATCTTAGTTATTCAAGAACCTCTAAACCTGGATCTTGGAAAAGCTCATCAGTGATTTTAGTGGACGAACTTAAAAAGTTTATCGGGTACGATCCTCAAATCTCCGTCGCAGATGGATCCGGCTTATCAAGATCTAATTTTCTCAACACTTCATTTCTCTCTGATCTCCTGATGAAAATTCATCTTAAAGGAGGTGACGATTTTCTAAGGCATCTACCTAAACCCGGTGTGGGAACACTCAAGAACAGGTTGAAGTCCTACCACAATGCCTTGATTTATGCTAAAACAGGCTCGCTAACGGGCGTGGCTGCCCTTTCAGGATATATATATTCTATGGACACATCATTCAGCATTATTGTCAATAATTATCTTGGCAGTGAGAAAATGACATCTATCATTGATAATATATTAATGCAATTCCTCTCTGAGAACCAAGTATCCTGAGGTTTGAGAGAAAGATAGAATACTTGGTCTGAAATAACCATCTCGTGCTCCAGCGTATTATGAGTAATTTTTCAAATAAAAATGGAAATCTCTGTCTAGATGGAATAGATACTTGCGCTCTTGCTTTAAAATACGGAACTCCACTTATTATATCATCTGAAAGGAGAATCAGGTGTAATGCAAGGAGACTAGTCGGCGCAATTTCATCGTTCTTCACTGATTTTGATATAAAGTATGCAATGAAGGCTAACCCAAACCCCAGGATTCTATCCATCATCAGGTCCGAAGGCTTGGGAATTGATGCCTCTTCGGAATACGAAATCAGATTAGCGCTAGAAGCAGGGTTCAGACCGGAACAGATATTGTTTACACCAAATTATGCAAGCCAGAAAGAATTATATTGGGCCTCCAACATTGGAGTGCCGATTAACTTTGATAGTGTCAGCCAGTTCCGCTTAGTGAAAGAAAGAATTCCACAATCAGTCAGTTTCAGGATAAAGATAGAATACGGAAAGGGTGAATTCAAGGGCACAACCACTTCAGGACATGATGCAAAATTTGGCATTATGGAGAATGAAGCAGTACCTGCTTACAGGGCCGCGAAACAAGCCGGCACAAAGAGTTTTGGTATTCATGTGATGGCTGGTTCAAATGTGCTAGATCCAGAGCACACAGCACATGTTGCTGCTTCAATCCTTGAAGTGGTTAAAAAAATAACTGATGCCAATGATATTGAGTTCAGCTTCATCGACCTAGGGGGCGGCTTGGGCGTACCTTATCAACCAGGCATTAAAGAACTGGACCTAAAAGCTACCTTCAAAAAGGTACATGACGCTTTTGCAAATGCGTTCGACAAGGGGAAAATGCCAAGTCTCTCCATTGAACCTGGCAGATATCTGGTGGCGGATTCATCGGTGCTTCTTGGAACAGTAACAGATGTGAAAATTCAGGACAAGGCATTTATAGGATCTGACGTGAGCATGAATACTCTTATTAGACCTGCGCTTTACGGGGCCAAGCATCACATTGTTCTTGCTAATCGTTTGAACGATGAGGTTTCTGGTAAATATGAGGTTGTAGGCCAAATTTGTGAAAACACAGATAGGATTGGAACAGACATTGAATTACCAGAGCCAAGGATCGATGATATGATGGCGGTATTTGACGCTGGAGCTTATGTCGCCAGCATGGCAAGCAACTACAATGGAAGACCAATCCCAGCCGAGATTCTTATTAGTGATGTGGGAGAGGAAGTTATTAGGTCTCCATCGACATTTTCCGATTACGTAAGAAACTATAACTTCAGCGGATCAGAAAAAACAAGTATAAACGCAAGGAAAAGTTCTTAATTTCTGATCTGAAATGGCTCATAACCTGGAATTCTTACTGGTTATATATCAAGGACCATAATGCTGAATTCTCTGGTCATTCTGAAACCATATCTCGAATAAAGATGTGATGCCTTTTCTGTAGTCCAAAGGAAGTAAGCGTGCCGAATTCCATTTGCCTTCATTGAGTTAAGCGTATGGACAAGAAGCATGGTTCCTATGCCCATTGATCTGTTTGCCTCATTTACCTCAAAGCATCCAAATCTTTCTCCAGGTGCAAACTCGAGTGGACCTTCCCCCGCCGCATACATTGCATAGCCCGCGAATTTGTCGTTAACCTTCGCCGTAGTGATCTGTTGCAAGTCGCCCTCGTTTATTACGCCGCTTGCTCGGTAAAAGCAGTCTGCGGGAAAATTTTTCTCAATAAATACCAGGAATTCCTCGCTCTCATCGATTTTGAGATTACTTATCTTAACATTATTGTCATTTGTTTCTTCATACCAGTGTTCGCCTATCTCAGCCTCCATGGCAATTGCAACAGAATCTTCCTTGAACCCGGCTTCTCTGAGCGAGTCGAATACTTCTGGGTATTTTTTCCTGTCAATCCCCGGAAAGAAATAACCGGGCGAGAAATTCGAATAGTACACCTTATTTATGCCCCGTCCTATGCATTCAGCTTTCTGTTTTTCCAGAAGGTTCGCTAGCTGATCATTATCCCCTGGAGCTGCAGAAAGAATCCAGGCCACGTTTTTTTCAAAAGGTGCATAGAGGAATTTTATTGCTCTGGAACCCATTAGGGAGTAGGCTTTCCCATTTGTTATTGTCTTTACTGGTTGAATGAAAGGATTATTGAAGAACTTACGATCCAATGAACCAAAGTCAGTAGGATCATACTTAAAGTATGAGTTCCAAGAGTCAAGAACCTGTGCCTTAAGCGCGGTTTTCATAAACTGAAGGCGCAATTTGAACAGGAAATATAATCTTTTCATTGAAATATCGAGTCAAAATGATTTCAGTGTCTTTCTTATAAAATATGATAGTACCTCGCAATGGTTAAGCAGGTGTAAAGAAATCCTTACCCGCTATCTCGAACTATCGACTCTTCCCTTAGTTGTGTTGTCTTCTAAGAGACTTAAATTTCTTTGCGTTGAATGAACGCAAACTAGCTTAGTGTTTCAATATAATCAGGTAAAAATATTGCACGCAAAATTAATAATTACATTAAGCATTATGGGGGAGTGCCTTTTACTTGTCGTTACTACGGCGGGCAGGCATCCATACCCAGAACGAGGATTTCTAATGTACGTTAGCATAGAAAAAGAATATGTTGC
>JAJYZI010000044.1 GCA_021800105.1 Thermoplasmata archaeon | reverse complement strand
GCGCCGCTGTAAGTTTCGTCTGATGCTACATATATCCCCTGGATACCAACAGACGGGGTTACTAGGTCTCCATGCTTCTTTCTGATAAATGATTCAGCGTTCTTGAGCGGCGACCCTTTCTGTGTCGTATACTCCTCGTCAAGAGTGACCCATGCCAGAAAGGCCCGAATCCCGAATCTGGAAGCAGCTTTTGCTATAATGTCCTCGGAGTAGTAAAGATCGTGGAATGAGGTAATACCGGAATCTATCATTTCAGCCATTCCAAGCATGGATGCGTTATAGATTCCCTTATCTGAGCGATTGGAATCGAGAGAGAAAGTTCTCTCAAGGAATGCTTCGAGCGATATGTCGTCCAGTAGGCCTTTGAGATGCGCCATTGCCACATGTGCATGTGTATTGATGAATCCTGGTAGAATTGCATTGCCTGCTGCGTCGATCTCAATGTCCGCCGATCCTTTGATCCTACCTATTTTTGATATTTTTTTGCCCTCGATTAGGATGTCACCTTTGAGGATTCTCCTGCTAGCGTCCTGTGTAATGATCAGCCCGTTCCTGATGAGGATGGTTTTCACAGTAGATTATCTAATGGCCGTATTAATTGTTTCATTAGCCGGAACCCTTCTGGATGTAACCGCGGCCACTATCAACAAAGCAGCTGTCGAAACCGATATGACGAAGATCTGGAATCCATATGGTGCCACGGCTTCGGAGATCAGCAATACAGGAATGGCGATAAATGCACCCGCTATTCCAGCGAAGCCGATGGTGCCAAGTCTGGAAGCAACGTTTCTCTTTTCTCTGATATAAAGGGATATGAGGATGCTAGCCGCAGATATCATGAACAGAAAGGGCAAAATTGGATCAACGGGAGTAGAGAGAACTGTTAGAGGGAGATAGAACTGGTATCCGAATACCAGGAGGCTGTATAGAGCATATCCTTCAAGTGACATGGTTGTGAAAAAAGCAATAATATAGGCGTTAGGGTTGTAGACGCCGAGCTGTACAAGATAAGACGCAACACCGGATTCCGTTGCAAGGATCGTGGAGTTGCTTGTAAGCATTACTGCCACGATTCCAAGGAGTTCAATGTACAGCAGCAGAGATCCAAAAAATTCTGATATGGTTGCAATATATCTGGGAGAAATTATCCCTTCAGCTACAGTTATAAGCCCTATAGAGTAGGTAAAGCTTGACAGTATCGGGAAAGATAAGGGAATACTGAGTCTTGACAGTATAGGCAATGCGGAACTCGTTGCCTCCAGTGTGAGGGTATTAAGCATCAGAAGAAGAAAAATGATGATTGCCAGCGGGTAGACATATTGCCTGAACCTGCGTGGAACCAGGTATTTAATGAAAAAAATAACAAGGAAAATTGCAATTACGGCTGCAGAGATGTACTGTATAATCTGCGTCGAGACGTAGACCAGCAGGAATATTGATGGAAACATTATTCCAATATTCAGGGCATAGTGACTGTAATCGATTCTCTTCCGGATCATTGCGTCACCTTTCCATAAGAGTATTCGCTCATGATGTATGGGACGATGTTTTTCTCGTTTACGACAAGGCTTCGTATGCCAATGGAGTTAAAGAAGCGTGAAATTCCCTTTATTGCCCTGGATTCTCGGTCGATTGAGTCAAGAATCAGGCGCCTGTCGACCTGGTTCTCTCCCTCGGGAATGAATCCTGCCCTGCTCACGATTACAAGGTTGATCCTCTTTCCAAGCTGGAATTGCGGATCAGGATTCATTCGAAATTCTTCAGGATAAGCAAACGGTGTAATCATGAAAATAATAGCCTGCTTCTTTATCCTATCCTTGATTTTCTTGAATGCCTGCTCTATGCTGAAGATACCACCTGGTTTTATCTCCGATATGGCGCGCTCAAATTTGTCAACCGCTTTCGAGCCACGCTCTGGTTTAAGATATATATCATGCTCCGATGATGTAAGGAGGTAACCGACGCTGTCATGGTTCTTCAGCATTCCATGGCTCATAGCAATGACCTGCGCAGCCAAGCTGTCAAACAGAAGATGTTCCGGACTTCCTTGGTTGACTGATTCACTGTAGTCAATTACAAACAGGACGTTGACCTGCCTCTCCTCCTCCATCTGCTTAATGTAAAGATCGTCGCCATTCTGCAGACCGTACCTGCTCCAAGCAACATACCTGAAGTCGTCGTTCTCCGTGTATTCACGTACACCATAGAAATTGTAGCCCTGACCGACCTTTCTTGATATGTGGAGCCCTCTTGTATATAAGAGGTTACTGACCCTCTCAGAGCGCCTGCTGAATATATCGGATGTGGACGGGGCAACCTTAATCTCATCCTTCGAAAGCGCGGCGTAGGTTACGAGCGCAATATGGAGTGGATCATCCGCATACATGATGATTGGCCCTACCTCATATTTGCCTATGGCAGTGGCAGAGATAGAATATTTCCTCTCAATAGTTTGTCCTGGATCCAGGTGGAGATCCCCCTCGAAGTCACCCTTTGTTTTAAAAACAGAAGAAAGAGTGTCAAAATAGCTGAAATCCACAGATTTACGGGAATTGTTTGTAAATCTTATCTGTACATCATTGAACTGCCCCTTCCTCACATACGACTTGAAAACTTCCCGCACAACTGCAATTTCAGAGATTGCTGATGCTAGCGTGACATTGAAAAGTATTATGTCAAAACCTATTATAAATATAAGCAACAGGAAAAAGAGGATTGCGTCACTATATCCCAGAAGCGTCGATCCAATAAGCCCGAATACGAGTGCTGAGAGCAGCGTGAAGCCGGTTTTCCTTATCATTCAGGGTGCATCCACTTCTGATAGGATACCATCAATTATCCTGTTCACTTCGTCGTTTATGTTATTGCCTGCAGAGACGACAGCTTCAGGGTTTAGTATCAGCCGGTGGTTCAGGAGTTCATGGCTCATCATCTTCACATCCTCAGGTATTACGTAGTTCCTGCCGTTAATAAGGGCATTTGCACGTGCCGCATGAAGGTATTTGGCTGAGGTTCGTGGGCTGGCACCAAGATAGACCATGTTGTTCTCCCTCGTCTTGCGTATTATTCCGACCACGTATTTCATGATATCCTCGGAAACGTATACCTTGTTAACAAGTTCCTTGAGAGCTACCACCTTATCAGCCGAGAAAGGATCGAACTTGTCAGGAACATAATCCTGCGATTTCAGTATCCTGATCTCCTCTTCAAGCGTTGGGTATGAGAGAATGTATCTGAACAGAAACCTGTCCATCAAGGCTTCTGCAAGTGGGAATGTGCCTTCCTGTTCTATTGGATTCTGCGTTGCAATCACGAAGAATGGCTCAGGAAGGTTCTCCGTGGTTCCACCAGTTGAGACATGGCGTTCTTCCATACCCTCAAGCAGTGCGGAGTGGACCTTCGGTGGAGTTCTGTTCAGTTCATCAGCAAGAAGGACATTACCAAAGATCGGTCCTTTCCTGAACTCCATTTTCCTTGTCTCTAGATTGAAAACTATGCTTCCAGTCACATCTGATGGAAGCATGTCTGGGGTGAACTGTATTCGCTTAAAAACAAGACCAAGCGCATGCGCAAACTCGTTAGCGAGCATTGTTTTTGCAAGCCCCGGTACACCTTCCAGCAGGACATGATTGTCACTGAGAAGCGCAATAAACATGAATCTTACGATTCTTTCGGAGCCTATGACCTTCCGTCCTATTGTTCTCTGAATAGAATAAACCTGGCTCCTGAGAGCTTTTAAAGTGTCCTCCTGAAGTGTTTCCATCTGTGTTTACCTCAAGTCCTTTGCCTTTATTTCTGCAAGGCTGTCGTGCAGATCAATGAGCTGATTCAGTATTTCCTTTCGCTGTATAACCGCTCGAGATCTGATCCTGCGTATGCTGGAGTCAATCCTGGAATTGTATTTCCTATAACGCTTTAGAAGCTTCTTGTACATTTTATACTTGTCATTTGCGCTCTCGAAATCAGACCTGATTCTTGTTACGACATTAGAATAGTTCTCCTTCATTATTCTTGACACCTCCAGATTAAGCCTGTCATGGGGCACGCTGAACATTTCCCGCTTTTTTTCAAAGCTTGGCAGCATGTCTATCTTCTGCTTCTTTGCATATCTGCGGGCTGCAAAAGAAGTCACGAATACTGCAGCTACGGGAATTGTGAACCTCATCATGTCAAGCGGGTTAGATAACATGACCTGGATTGATGATACAATTTCATTCAGCAGCTGGTATAATACCGCCTCTATGTTGCTCAATACTACTCTTCCACCTCTTCTATTTCTTCCGGTCCTTCCACTTTCTTACCTGTAGAGTAATAGAGATACATTATATCCATGTAATTGTAAATATCCTCAAGCCGCTCAATCACTGTTTCAGGATCCGGGGACCATTCGTCACCGTATTTGGTTCTCTCATAATACTCTAGATAGAAGGAGGTGAGCTTCTTAAGCGCGTTCAAACGTTCAGCCTTCTGGTCATCGCTAATGACGAACTCATTCATGCTATCCATGATAGCATAATTGTCGATGAAACCTGTTTCGGGCACCTTAATGCCAAGGTCGCCCAGGCATCTTATCAGGAACTGCCTGTTTGTTTCATCCTTAGTAGTTGATACTCCAAAGAATCTCATGAAATCGTTTTTTGCATACCTGAATGCGTTTACGACGGCCAATTTTGTGTTACCGTCGCCTAATGCTTTCCTGGTCTCAGTAATTGGTGGAATTTCTCCGACAGTTTTTATCTTTACAATTGTTTTCGATCTGGATACCCTGCGGTCCTTTCCACCACCGAAAAGCCTCTGCCTCAGAGACGGCTTCTTCGGTTTATATCCATCTTCCACTTCTTTCAACTCCGTTCACGTTAATGATACCTTATAGTAATACAGGTTAAATTGGCTCATTATATAATTATTTGGAGGTTTCGGCGTAGTCAGCTTCATTGTCACGTTGCCTGATCCGAAGAAGAATGGATCCAAAGTGAAGGTAGAATATGTTCTCCCGCCTATGATCTGGGTGGTAAAGTCGAATTTTTGTAGAAAACCGTTCAAAAATATTTCAGAAGAGCTTAGATTAAGAGACATGTTACCACCTATTACAAGCGACCCGGCTGGTAGATCCATGGTAAAGGTGTAGTTGGCTTGGCCGCCAGATTCCTGGAAACCTGTTGTATTAACTGTTTCATTTGATCTCGAAACATTAAAGAACATCTTGGCTAGAGGCGAAGAGACCGTGAGATCCGCGGTCCTGCTATACATGTGAGTGGATCCGCTGACATTAATCAGTAAAGTATTGATACCCGTAAGAGCGAACAAGACTACATTCCCAATCCCTGAAGTTTCTCTTGACAGTGACGCATTATCTAGCGAGAAAAACCATGCGGCTTGGGAGTCAAAGATAAGATCAATTGCATAAGGTGTTACATTAAATGCCGAAGAGTTAGATGCGCCCCTAATGATCATGCTCTTGTTTAGCGGAATGAAATGCACGTTTAAGTAGGAGAAGTTGAACGTGCCATTCCATCCATTGAAGGTGAAATTCGTTCCATAGAGTTTAAGACTGGCTTGTACAGGTATGAGAAGTGATGAATTCGTAATTACAAGACCTGAAACAGGTACGCTCCTGTTTTGCGCCGATGAGTTGAAAGAATCGGATAGCACCAAATGCGAAAGATACATCTGCCTGTGATCAAATATCGCTGTTTTGACAATGGATGCGTTGAGGTTGAATGTCAGAGCCACCTGGGAATAATTAACAGCAACAACAAAGAAGGCGTAAATTCCCCCTTCCATTGTTCCCATTTCAATCAAGCCTGTTGTATTAGAGTAAAGTATCCTGTAATAGTAAAGTCCGGAGATCCTGTAAATTATGAGGAATTGTGTCTTATTTATAGTGAAACCTGAAGAGTGGTTGATGGCCTGAATGGAAAGATTGTAGAAGCTTGAAGTCGTATAATTACCTGATGATGACAGACTGTTTTTAACCTGGTTCACGGTCAGCCCTGGAATCAATTCGTTCGTCCAGATATTCGTGTTCCAGTTCGCAGGAGCCAGGGTTAGGTTTACTGTAACATTTGAAGTCACATTGAATGCCTTGCTTTCATTGGGAATGTATCCTGAAGCTGATGCGTTGACGGAGTAATTGGAGTCCGGCACATAGATTATATAAGAACCGTTCGTGTTGGTCATGGCATAAACAAAGTAAGATGGGTTTCCAAACAGCAGCGCCTTTACGGTTGCATTGCTTACCGGCACGTGCGTGTATGAATTAGTAATGTAGCCTTTTATAGAATGTATGAACGCACCTATCGGCGTAATGCTAAAGTTGTATGATGTGACAGGAAGGCTTATCGTCACATTGAAAACAAGCGGCAGGTACGTTCCGCTTTCTACAAGTATCCTATAGATTCCAGGATATGAGAAATAAATCTTATATGAACCATTCAGGGAAGTCGTAGAATTACTCTTGAAATATGTTCCATTGACATTGACAATGAAATTAATGTTTGTATATGCAACCGGTAGCTTATCGAAGCTGTCAGTAACTATACCTTCCAAGACATATAGACCTTTCTTGCTGTAATTAACTGATGAAGAGGAGTTACCAAGATAGTTTGAGGAGTTGTACAGAGAAGGCGGAATAATACCTGATGAACCGTTGAATGGGTCTATATTGATAAGAGTGAAGTTGAAGTCGGTAACATTGGATGAGAAGAAGTAGGTAGTTTCATTATATCCGTAGCCAGTCTTGAATGCAATAAGAGTGCTGAACCCAAGGGGGACCATTAACTTATAATAACCACTGCTGTTCGTCAGCGCTGTTTTATTGTAATAATGGAGAAGCACCTGTGCTCCGGACAGCGTGGTGCCCACTGCATTCTTCACATAACCCGACACATTGAACTTATATCCGTTATAATAAACGTTCACTATGAAGTTATTAATGTTCTTTCCAGTTTCGTTGAATTCATAAGGTTTTGGCAGTGGATTAAGATAAGGGTCGTGGATGGTGAGTTGATAACTGTCATTATAGAGCCGGGCTGTGAAAGATCCGTCTGTGAGCGTTACCAGCTTAACGGTAGAGAAAAAGCCGGAGAATTCAAGGGACACATTGCCGGCAATTGTACCGTTCGCATATTCTGTGACCCCGAAAAGGGAATATTTTATCGCAGGCTCCAGGGAGAGGTTCAGCCAGATTGTCTTTCCATTTAGATCGAGTGAAACCAGCTTCTTTGCGTATCCTGGCGCCTTTATGAAAAACCCGCCACTCCCGCCACGCAATGCTGTAAACATGAATTTTCCAGAGTTCAAAGTGCTGAGCGCACCGGCAGGATAAATTGAAATATATGCGTAATTATCGACAATAGGGTTCCCTGTCGAAGCATTCGATAAAGTACCTCTGATCACGGTGGTCAGGTTTCCGGTGTAGGAGAAGTTGTAGATTGTCGCATTATCAGTGTCTAGCACTGAAGGAACAATTGTTTCGTTCTGGAAGAAAGTGTAGTTGAGTGAGAGATTTTTCGGCGGAGAGACCTTCGGAATCTTTATCGGGCCTCCTGGTGGAGTTATATGCACGAAAAAGAATAGTGATGCGAGCACAACAATCGCAACAACCAGAAGAGCGAGCCCCTTGCTGTTCAATGTTTTCTGCACCGAATCAGCTTATATAAACATTGGTCAAATTTTACTCGCATGAATGAGAAAAGAAAACTCAGTTCCTGACCTTGACTGCTACGCCTTTCTTCAGCTGTTTCATTGCAATTGCAGGCATTTTGGCGACTCCTACACCCCTCACATCATTTCCATAAGCCACCACGACTTCATCCTCCGGCCGTATCTCCGGATCACAGGATTCTACGCCCATAGCATAGATGTTTGCCGTTGGTTTGAAGTCATCTATCCTTACCACGTATTTTCCAGAGTTAAGGAAGAATGGTGCAATCTCCTTGGTTATGGTCATTTTTCCGGCCTCACGATTAAAAACCATTATCACCTTGCCGGCTCGGCTGAACATATCCTGATTGTAGCTTCTGATCACTCTTGCTTCGCTCAGGATCGACTCGATCCAGTCTCCGAACTGGAACTTTGCTACAGAAAGCATTTCCTGCGTCTTCTCTGATGGCAGTTTCTGTTTTTCAAGAGATTGGTAAGCATCATTCACTGCTTTTCTTAAAACGTCAAGATCAGATTGCTTCTTCGCACTTCCATTAATGAATATGACCGATTCAGGAAGTGCCTCTCGGATGAAGTTCAGATCTTCCTTAACAAATGCAATGATTTTCGAATAAATGTTTCTTTTAAGGTAGCTGGAAAGCATATTGTTTATCATCAACTTCTCATCCTCAAACCATTTTCCTATAACAGGAATATCATAGAATGCAGCAGGGTAAATACCTTCAAGATCCCTGGGTACAAGGCCAACCGGAGAAGTTACTATGACCTCGTGAATTCTAGATCTCATACCCGACAACGCTTCAATAATTCTCTGGTGGCTTTCAGATTGTGAATATGGCTTTCTTGCGGAACAGGGAATAAGAAGAAGAATATCCTTTCCTTCAGGGCGTTTATAGCTGTCTGAAACCCTTTTTCGGTATTCGACAAGATCCGGCCTGCCGAGTGATAATATGTCATTTGCCCTGATATACGGTGTTACTTTTGGGAAGACCTTTAACTGCTTTTCGAGATATTCCGAGTCAAGGATGCGCAGAATCTCGATAGATTTGCCGGAGATCATGTATTTTTCTACAATCTCCCTCAGTGTCTTTTTCTCAATAGAAGTCGAGATGGTATCGACAATTTTTTGGCATAAGGCAATATTCTTGTTTGGATCTGCATCGCCAATCTCAACATATCCAAGAGGTGTGACTTCTATACCGTCAAGTGCTACTTTTCTCATTAGTATGTCATCGAAGAACGATATTCCCATGTAAACTAGCACTGGGATGAGGTAAGGATCAGCTACCCCTGGCGCATATATCAGTTTGCTGAAGCCGTATTTTTCGTGTATATCCATGACAGCGGATACAAACTTTCTGGATCTTTGCAGAAGAGCCGCTGCATTCCTTATAACTATTATCTCATCGTCAACAATTAGTTCGTTTTCAATTTGCCTTCCGTCGGTACTCCTCTGCACACCCTGTCCAATGTATTTGCCCAAGACTCTTAAGCCTTCTTCGTTCATGGATAGCATTTCTTCCCTGCTTGAGTCAAGAATCAATGGATATTTGAAGTCCGAAATAGATCCAGTCCTGGCAAAACCAAAGAACGCCCTGTCAATTATCATAACAACAATCTGAAGATACCTGATTATTGAGACGCTTAAATCTCTTTCCAGCTAGGGTCGATTTTGATTGTTCCTGTTGAAAAGGCAACGAGGAAAATCAGTACTCACGCCACCTGTAACCGCAGCTTTCGCATGTGTAAAACTTGGTTTCCGGTTCGTCTGCGGATCTCGTCTGCTTGAGAAGGTAATATGCGCCTGAATGATGGCATTTTGGGCAGACTGCGTCGGAGTCAAGAGGTTCTGCGGATTTTTCTTCTTTAATCATTATAACCTCCTTGCCATTTCCCTTATTCACTATCTTCTCTATTTTACTTGCAGATTTCTTGCTCACTTCGTGACCGCATGTACCGCATATGTATTTGTCACCAACTGGGGACATAAGCGATCCGCATTTTTCACAGAACATAGAACTTACTCATTACAAAAAAATATATAAACTATATCCATAAATCTCTACGTGCCTTCTTAATATACTGGGAATATCGGTTCAAGTTTCTTTATGTTGGGAAGGATTTTAAATTAGGGATTAATAACAAAGCAGAAAAGAGAGAGATCGGTTCAAACCGATCCGGGGAGTTGATTGCGATGGGACAAAATCAGTATGATAATGACAAGATAGGAAAGGTGCTCATTACTTCGAAAAATGTTGCAGTAGTTGGTATTTCTGATAAACATGATCGGGAAAGTTACAGGGTTGCTAGGTACTTAAAGGAAAACGGTTTTAATATAATTCCTGTAAATCCTAATTTCACGACCTGGGAAGGAATAGTAACCTACCCTACACTTATCGACATTCCCCCGGAAATAAAGGTAGATATTGTTGATGTTTTCAGGAAACCGGAAACGGTGATACCGGTTGTCAATGAAGCTGCCAAGATAGGAGCCAAGACGATCTGGTTCCAGGAAGGAGTCATCAACGAAACAGCAGCGAATAATGCCAAAAAAGCTGGGATGACTGTCGTTATTGACAGATGCATGATGAAAGAGCATTATAAATCAAAGAACAGGAACTAATAAATAAGCTGCTCTTTTTCCGCAATCATGTCGGGGTAGCCTAGCCCGGTAAGGCGATAGATTCGAGATCTATTGCTGTCTCAGCTCGGGAGTTCGAATCTCCCCCCCGACGTTTTTTTTT
>JAJYZI010000043.1 GCA_021800105.1 Thermoplasmata archaeon | reverse complement strand
ATGAGATCTTTGGCTCAATATTCATTTCTATCAGGGTCCAGCGCAGAGGCAATATCAGAACTGCTCGGAAAAGTAGGAATATCCATGTCCGGAGAAACTATCAAGGCAATGCTTTCACTAAGATGATTTAGAGTAGCAGTAAAACTTCCTTCGTGTATCATTCAGGCATATCCGGACATTCACGAGCTTGAGCGCTATGAGATTCTTCAGTGCAAGCTGTACAGTCCGGGTTGGCAGACCAGTCTCAGCCGCGATAGCGGTCTGTGTCGAAATCTTTAAGGCAGACAGCGCAGCAAACACTGTTCTGCAAGATGGCGACAATCTTGGCAGGTTCACCTGTTCCATGATCATTAAATGAGAGGAGATACAAATAATAAATGTCATCATGGTCATTACATACTTGTTACCAAGAATGCTTTAATATCTGATAATTATGAGGTTCGGATGCCAACTGTATCTAGCGTCATGACAAAGAATCCTGTCGTTTGCACGGTACCCGGGAACATCGAATCCGTCGTTAAGACACTTACAAAGATTGGTTTGACAGGAATGCCGGTTGTAAATGGAAATGGAAAGTATGCCGGCATCATTAGCAGGAGGGATATTTTCAGGAATCACGAGGAAACCCAGACCGCAATGGTAATGAGGTCTCCAGTGCCTGTGAGGGAAGACGAAGACGTTGCAGTTGCAGCAAGGCAGATGGTTGAGCAGGGCAAGCGTCACATTGCAGTGGTGAATGGCGACAATAAAGTGGTTGGAATCGTGACCCCGCAGAATCTTCTAAAGCTTGCCCAGGAAAATTATGGTGAAAAAAAGATATCCGAGGTGCCTTATGATAAAGTAATCCCAATATGGGAGAAAACACCCCTTAAGGTAATGTTCAATGTAATGACCATATCTTCAATCTTTGTTTATGTGGTTATCGACGAGGAAGGGAAGATGATCGGCCTGATCACCGACAGGGATATTTTTGACAAGATAAACGTTAGAAGGGATGTTGTGTCATCAGAACGAGGCATGGACGAGGATGAGGATCCCTGGAGCTGGACGGGAATGCGGAACTTTGTCCAGTATGCAGTACAGAAGAACATGGTAGAGATTCCGTCAACGCCATTATCTGAAGTGATGGTCACAGAGCCTAAAGTTACTTACAGAACATCAAAGCTGAAGGACGCGATACAGGTCCTGCTGAACGGAAACTTCAACCAGATCCCAGTTTTAAATGCAAACGGAAAACCAAACGGAATGCTTTATGATCTGAATATAATGAAGCTCTTCCTCTAGAGAACAAGGAATTAATCACATATTGCCTCAGATAATGCACTTCTTCAATGCATTCAAGGAGAGCAGAGCGCACTTTTCCCTGTTTGGTCCCAGGCGAATGCCAAGTATCTTAAGAAAGTCTTCCTCTCTGATGGCTTTGGCTTCACCGACGGTCTTACCCTTGACCAGTTCAGTCAGGATGGATGCTGCTCCCTGGCTAATTGAACATCCCTGCCCGACAAATTTTATGTCAAGGATTTTTCCATTCTCGATCTTGAGGGAAAAGTGGACGGTATCTCCGCACAACGGGTTATGCTCAGTAATCTGTGCAGTAGGGTTCTCGACGCTTCCATAGTTCCTTGGTGACCTGTAATGATCTAACAGGACTTCTATGTTGACATCATCATTCATCTTCCCAGTTCCTTCCTGCATTTTGAAAGTTCATCAAAGAATAAATCCAGTTCGGCTGCATCGTTATATATGTAAGGTGATACCCTCGCCGTTGAGGAAACGCCGATTCTCCCCATTAACGGCATGGCACAGTGATGCCCTGACCTGACGGCAATATTACTCCTGTCGAGGAAAGCGGCAACGTCATGAGGATGGATCGAGTGGGAAATCGCAAATTTCGTCGCTGCCTGGTTGAGAATGTCAAACGGTTTTACGTCACCTATGTTGAAACTGAATACGCCACCTCGTTTATCAGAATCAAGTGGACCGAACTGCCTGAGATCCTCAACAGAGTTCATAACTTCAAAGATATGTTCAATCATGGATCGTTCATGGCTCCGGATAGAATCCATTCCAATTGCTTTCAGATAATCTATAGCAGCGGAAAGTCCCACCGCCCCCTCGACGTTCTGAGTTCCAGCTTCAAATTTCCATGGAACATCCGCCCATGTTGCATTATTGTACCCGACTTCACCGATCATTTCGCCGCCGCCAAGGAACGGATGCATCTCGTCAAGCAATTCTTTGCGGCCGTACAGGACGCCTATGCCTGCGGGAGCAAGCATCTTGTGACCCGAGAATGCAAGGTAGTCACACGCTATCTTTGATACGTCGACGGGCATGTGCGGAACAGATTGTGCGCCGTCCACTATTGATATAGTACCGTTATCCCTGCACATGCTGCTAAGATTCCTGACATCATTGATAGAACCAAGAACGTTTGAGGTTTCGGTAAAAGATGCGATGGCTGTTTTTGCATTCAGCTTGTTCTGGAAATCATCGTAATCAAGAGTGAAGTCGTCCTTTATTCTGGCGAACCTGATTACTATTCCGGCATCACGGAGGAAATACCACGGTATCAGGTTGGAGTGATGCTCCATCTCTGTGAGTAGAATCTCGTCACCCTTTTTCAGCCTCCTGCCTAATGTATAGGAAAGAAGGTTGATTGCCTCCGTTGTGTTTCTCAAGAATACAATTTCCGAGGGATCTCTTGCACCAATAAATTCTGACACCTTTTTCCTTGAGCCTTCATACATCTCGGTCGCAGCTTCAGAGATTTTGTAAACACCACGATGCACGTTGCTGTTCACTGTTGAATAA
This sequence comes from Thermoplasmata archaeon, assembly GCA_021800105.1. GTDB lineage: Archaea > Thermoplasmatota > Thermoplasmata > Thermoplasmatales > Thermoplasmataceae > UBA582. The sequence goes on along the minus strand of JAJYZI010000043.1, from coordinate 7,708 downwards.
TAATCTGAAACTGCATGTATAACAGATGATGGTTTCTGCGTTGTCGCCGCGTTGTCGAGATAGACAAGATCAGGATTGTTGGAAAAAATTGGAAAATCTTTTTTCAGCTTTTCAGGGTTCACTCTCACGTATTATCTCCTCAGAGTAAGTATGAACCTTATCAATAAGTATTTCGCTTGACGCGTTTTCAAGGTTCGCGAGGAGAAAACCCTCAGTGAGCATGCTTCGTGCAACCGCTTCGGGAATACCCCTGGATCGCAGGTAGAAGACCTGATCGCGGTCCAAGCTGCTGATCGAAGATGCATGCTTTGACTTTGTGTTGTTGTTTCTGATGATTAGCCCTGGCTTGCTGTTGGCGTATCCATCCTTCGACAAAAGCAGAATCCTTGAATCGTAAAAGCCGGTTGACTTTATGCTCCTTTCCTCGATATCTATGTTACCCCTGTGGATCGTAAGACTCTTGCCCTTGACGACCCCCCTGACTTTTATGTCGGCTGAGCTTGCAATCCCGGTCTGGAAACTGCTGTCCCTGATGTCAAATTTCTGGTCGCCATCGCTGTAACTTACACCGAATGTCTTGAAGCTTGAACCTTCACCCTCCATATAGGATGTGTTGGAAAACAATGTCCTCGAGGCACCCCTGTTCACATGATAGAATGTGAAATCTGCGAATTCAGAGAGAAACGACTTAACAAACGCTATGTCCAGGATCCCTCTCTCTTTCTCCTGAAGGTAGTTGTACTTCAGTGTCGACCGCTTTCCTAAATATAGGTATACTGTTCTTCCATGAACTCCGTTACCTGTTCCATAAGACCTGTAGACGTCGTTTATTGAAACTGAAGAATCGTCACCGCACACAATTATGTTCTTCGCAGCATTAGATTGTGAGGCGTCAGAATAGGACTCAATATCTATTGTAAGGTCCCTTTTTCCTGGTGGAACATAAATGACGAAACCATTCTTCCAGGCAGCGTTTATAAGGAATTCTTCTCTTTCTGAGCCTATATAAGAGTTAAGAAATTTCCTTATTTCACCATGATCCTCAGATACCGCGCTAACATAGTCAAGGACGAGCACACCCTTCCGTTTGAGCTTTTCTGAGACCCTCCATAACCGATCATCCACAAGCCGTATTTGGGAACTATCAGAAAATACAGGATTTCCGGGAGCTACGGTATCTATCTCTATAAGCATGCTTTCGAGTTCTCCGCCTGAGATTTCGACGTAGTCCTTCACGGTAGGACTTTCCTTGAATGTACGGATCGGGCTCCTGAGAAATTCCCGAAAAGCTTTGACCCTGTAATCGAACGAAGTGTCGTTGAATCTCTTCTTTATTACATCCTCGTACTCTTCCATTGGATCATCCTACGGCGCCGAACTTGTTCATTTCAAGCTTGATGAGCCTGTTCATTTCAACAGCGAATTCCATCGGGATTTCGCGCATAACATCGTCAAGGAAACCAAGAACTATCATCGAGGATGCCTCGTCTTCTGTCAAGCCTCGTGATCTGAGATAGGTGAGTTCCTCAGTACCTATCCTTCCCACAGATGCTTCATGCGAGAATGTAGCGGTCGGGTCATATATCTCATCATGCGGGAATGTCAAGGAAGCCGACTCATCATTAATCAGGAGGGCATCACACTGAACCCTGCTCTTTGCGTCGGTTGCGCCTTTGTTGACCCTGAGCAGTCCGCGATAAATGGCCTTTCCGTCTTCAATGCTTATGCTCTTCGCCACGATTTTAGATTGCGTGTACGGGGCAAGGTGGATTGCCTTGGCTCCGGTATCTTTCACTGTGCCCGGACCAGCGAGCGATATGTTGAGGTTAGAAGCTGTTGCCCTGGGACCCCTGAGGTATGATGATGGATAGAGCATGGTAACCTTCGATCCCAGAGAACCGCCGACCCATTCCATATTCGCGTTCTCGTCGACCCATGATCTCTTTGTAGGCATATTGAATACGCTCTTGGACCAGTTCTGGACGCTTGTATATCTTGCCTTTGCATTCTTCTTGACGTAAATTTCAACTATTGCACTGTGAAGAGAGTTCTTGTCATATCTCGGAGCAGTGCATCCTTCTATATAGTGGACCTTCGATCCCTCGTCTGCCACCACTATCGTGTGCTCAAACTGCCCGGTTGACTCTCCGTTCATCCTGAAGTATGTCTGCAGAGGCATGTCTATCTGGACGCCTTTCGGGACGTAAAGGAAAGAACCTCCACTCCACACTGCTCCGTTCAGTGCAGCAAATTTATTGTCGCTTGCCGGAACTGCCCTGCAGTAATAATCCTTAACAAGATCCGGGTACTTCTGTACAGCAGAGTCAAGATCCATGAAGACTACGCCCTTGTCTTCCCACACCTTCTTGAGGTTATGATAGACCCCTTCGCTGTCATACTGGGCTACGGAACCGGCGAGGTATTTCTGCTCCATCTCCGGAATGCCGAGCTTGGTGAAGGTATCCTTTATCTGATCAGGGACTTCGTCCCAGTTGTTGGTCTTGCGCTCATCCGGCCTGTTATAATAGGATGTGTTCTCCCAGTCTATACCAGAAAGATCTGGTCCCCAGGTAGGCACGGGCTTTGATTCAAAGATCTCAAGAGCCTTGAGGCGAAGACGTCTCATCCAGTCGGGTTCCTTCTTTATCTCCGAAATCTCCTCTACAACCTTCTTGTTGAGACCCTTTCCCGTTGAATAGACGGAATTATCCTTGTCGTGGAATTCCCAGTCCGATGTCTTTACGGTCTTCAGTTCATGTACCAAGCGTTCCAGTTCTTCTTCTCTTGAATATTCTACAACCATTTCATGCACCTCTTATCCAGTCATACCCATCTTCTTCTATGCGCAGCGATATGTCGTTTCCGCCTTCCATTACAACTTTGCCGTCAACCAATATGTGAACAAATCCCGGCTCGATGTTCTTCAGAATTCTCTGATAATGCGTAATAATAAGGAAACCAACCTGATCTGAAAAGTATTTCTTGATCTCTTCGGCTACCATTTTCAGGGCATCAACGTCCAGGCCTGAGTCTATTTCGTCTAGTATGACAAATCTCGGCTTGAGCATCATCATCTGCAATATTTCAACACGCTTCCGCTCTCCTCCGGAAAAACCCTCGTTAACTGACCTTGACATGAATGTCTCGTCAAGACCGACCTTGTTGAGGTTCCTCTTCAGTTCATCGTAAAAGTCCTGTATCTTCATTTTTGAATCTGGATGTAACTGGTTGTATGCCATTCTGAGGAAAGTTGAAAGCTTGACGCCCTGAACTGCTACAGGTGTCTGGTAGGCAAGGAAAAGGCCAGCTTTTGCCCTCTCTTCGGGAAGCTTGTCAATAAGCTCGACGCCATCCAGCTTAATAGATCCATGCGTAACAACGTAGTCGGGATGGCCTATCATAACGTAACCGAGAGTGCTCTTGCCGGCCCCGTTAGGACCCATCAGAGCATGTATCTCCCCGCCATGCATGGTGAAGGAAACGTCCTTCAGTATCTGTTTGCCGTTTATTGAAGCTGCAAGATTCTTCACTTCGAGTGTTGTCATATACAGTCTGGGATGTGATAATCCTATTTAAACACTTTTTAATGTTTAAAGTGACTAAATTATAAATACTATCCAGTATTGTATCTTCGTAGTGAAAATGTTAGAAGAATATCCTGTTGATAAGTCACTAACGGAGCTCTTTGGGCCGGTTAGAGGTAGAGTCCTGCAGGAACTTAGTTACAGTTCGAAGTCAATGGAAGACCTCTCCGAGTTGCTGAACATAAACAAGAACGCGGTAAAGGAGCACATGGATTCGCTCATTGCTAAAGGATATGTAAAGTACGACTTCAGGCATGCCCAGACGGGCAGGCCAAAGAAGGTCTTTGATCTTACTGAGAAGGGAATGGATCTCTTTCCAAAGAGATATGCTACCCTTGCTTCCCTTCTTATGAATGAAATCAGGGGAGAGATGGGTGACGAAACGCTAAACAGGCTCCTTGCCGGCGTGGCAGAGAAGCTTGTGAAGAACTACGCCGTTAATAGCTTGAAGCTTGATGAGGGAACTGATGAAGAAAACAGGCTCGACAAACTCCGCTTGTTCGTGGAGTCGCTTAATAAGATGGGTTATTCAGCGAGACTCGTAGTCGAAGATGGATCAGCCAAGATCGTAAGGTACAACTGTATATTCTATGACCTGGCAAAGGAAAATGCAGGCGCAATATGTGGTTCACTTGGAATGAACATCGTAAAAGGAGTAGTTGGAGAAGATTTCAAAATAAAAGAGAAATTCTCAACAGGCGACAGGAAGTGCGTCGTAGAGTTGAAGCTTTAGACCGTTTACCATTAAATGCAACCTAAACTCATGGACCCGGAAATGTCATCCGTAATGCATTATGCGCACAGATGAATTGACTAAATAAAATATCATGTCATAAGAAAAATATTTTTATACATCCCTGCTAATCAAAGTTACGCTTATGTTTTTAAGAGAAAGTCAGTTGCACAGTATTCGAAACTTGACAGGACGCTTTATGAATCATCAATTTACCCTGCTGGTGTATCTCGGATGACACTGTTGCAGGATGAGGACATAAAAACCGGGCTCATCAGGCTTAAAGGCTGGGAAGTCAGAGACGGCAAGCTTTACAGAGAAGTGCAGTTTGGCAGCTTCAAGGTCGCTTTGAGATTCATGAAAGATGTTGAAGGCATAGCTGAGAGGGTGAACCATCATCCTGATATATGCGTTTATTACGACAAGGTTGTAATAGAATCAGTTACACATGATGAGGGTGGAATATCCGAGAAGGATTTCGAAATCGCGCACGAGATAAACAGCCTTGCAGACAGGCTAAAGATATGACCTGTCTTCGTTGTAGTTGTGATATGTCATCTCGTACTGGTTGCCTTTTTGTGATAGTGAATTCTCTATATCGTATGCTGCCCCCATGTTGCCGTATACCTTCTTGATTTTTTCCTCTACGGGAATGTAGACCTTAAGTGCTTCCTTCATGTGTGAAGTGGTAATGAGCCTTGATCCTTCTGTCTTTGCGATATCGCCGGCTGCCCTGATCAGTCCGCCAAGCTCCCTTAGCCTCAGGGTGAGGGAATTATCCCTGTGATCAACTTCCTTGGCCCGTCTTTTTCCTTCTTCCATAACTAGCTCGCATGCTGAAATTTCCATGTGCGGTATCTTGCCGTCAGATGTAATCTCCTGGCTGATGAACTGTATATATTTTCCCCTGTTCTCAGGTGTATCGGGAATCGTAGTATCCATTAACACCTCGTAACCACTGCCAAGTATCCTGGATCGCAGTGGGCTCAATATATACTGAAGATCGTTGATATTGCAGGCTGCCACGAGTATGAAATTACATGGAACCTTGTCCATTCTAACGCTTGCCCCTGCACTCTGTGGATTCCTCCCAGTGATGGGAAAAACCTTTTCCTGCATTGCCGTAAGGATGTATCTCTGTATATATCCAAGATGACTTATCTCATCTATGAAGAGAACGCCCTGATGCGCATCGTGTATCGATCCTGCCACTACTCTCTCATAAGGGAGTGTACCAAGATGCGGATGGCCGCCGTATGGATCATGGCGCACGTCACCCAATAATTCGGTTTCGCTCGCCCCGGTAGCAAGCACGAAGGGGTTCCTGTCGAGTGGGACTATAACCTTGCTTGGGCTCCTCTTCTCGAGTTTTCTCTTTTTCTCCAGAGCCCGTTCGTCAAGTACCCTGATCTTGTCGCCGGACCGCTCATAAATAACAACTTCCTCCTTGTCGCCTACTCTTCTCGTGGAAGTGACCCTGTCGGTGTTATTCTGGACTCCAAATGCAGCCCCAAGTACATTGAAAACGTCGCCAAAAGGCCCGGTCTGAGAAACCTGTGTTTTTGGCGCGTTGCAGTTTGGGCATACCGTCTCCGTGTAAGCGGAAATAAAGCCGCATCTCGGGCATCGAAATCCTAATCTCTCTGCTGCAAACGGCGGTGCATCCTTCGGGTCAAGGACCTGTTCCTCTAGAGCGGATTCCTCATCCTTTTCCGCAAGAACCTCAGATGCAGTCTTTATCTCAACAAGCGGTCTTTCAGGCCTGAGTGGATTATGAACTGCCCTTATTTCCTCTGTCGGTCGATGAATGTAGAAGGACATCGCCTGCGCTATCATTGATTTTCCAACTCCAGGCGGACCAACAAGTAGAAGGTGCCTTGCCTGGGCTGCTGCAATTTTGGCCAACCTGACAGCTTCAGCTTGACCGATAATCCTGTCAAGCGGTGATGCAGGTATCTTTACCTGGGAAGTATCAACTAAGTCTGTATAATCGGCATTTACGAACGACGATCCCATTCCACTACCTTCAGATCTATTGGTTTTTTTGTAAGATTGGAGACTTTGATGCCGTAAATCTGCCTTGCTCCCTGGTCATGTGCAATATCAACCAATCTCTGCGATACCACGCCACCGGTCAAAATTGCGAATGCAGATTTCACTGCAGAGAGACCATCAAAAGCTTCAGAAAGCGGGAAAGATGATAAAACCTCCCCATCCTCATTGAATACCTCAGTAAGTTTTTCCTTCTGAAGTGTCGACAGCCTCCGTTCTATCGCCGCGCTGTCCTTTAGATCCACCTTTGTACCTGGCTGGTCTGGTTCAACTATCTTGGCTACTGCGACCTGCACGGGCTCTTCTAACTTCTCTTTGACAACTTGATTTCCAGAAGAATGTTCTGACTTTGGTTCTCCCTTGGGCTCGTGCCTGCTCTCCGCGGGTTTCTTTGGGGATTCATCCTTTTCCGCTGCATTTTTCTCCTGGAGTTCCTTAAGCTCTTCGGTCATTCCTTTCATGGCAAGATACTGCGCCACTGGAGTCTTGTATTTAAGTGCCTTGAATAGCTGCTTGTAAGTCAGCTCCTCGACTTCTGTGCCCGGAGGTGCCCTGGCAACGAAATCAACTTCGGCAACCTGAAGCATTTCCTTCAAAATAAGGTCGCCTCCCCTGTCCCCATCCAGGAACACGGTCACTGTTCTCTGCCGGGAGAGTTCCTGCACAGTCTTCGGTATGTTTGTCCCCTGAACTGCGATTGTGTTCTTTATTCCATATTTAAGGAGGTTAAGCACGTCACTTCTGCCTTCGACGACTATAATAGAATCGGAATCCTTTATTGCCGGGCCAGCTGGAAGCTTTTCATCTCCATATGAAAGTATCTCACCTTTCTCGACTTCTTCCCGCACCGACTGGACAAGGCTTTCGCTAACATTCTTGGATCCCTGGTTCATCTTCTTATAAAGATTCTGGGCCCTCTCGACAATCTTCTGCCTTCTCTGAATTCGAACATCCTCTACTGATTCGACATCTACCTTTGCCTTGCATGGACCTATCCTGTCAATTGTTTCCAAGGAAGCAGCCAGGATGGATGTCTCCACCTGATCCAGCCCAGAAGGGATCAAAACTGAACCTTCAGTGCGTCCCTTTTTGCTGTCTATCTCTACTTCTATTCTCCCGATTTTGCCCCCTTTCTGGAGGTCCCTAAGATCTAGCTCGTCTCCAAGAAGTCCTTCTGTTTGGCCAAAAATTGCGCCGACGACGTCGGGCTTCTCAACCACCCCATCCGCCGTAATCTTTACTTTGATCATGTACTTTGTTAGATTTGGATCTACATTCATTTCTGTCACCTATTAATTTAACAGTGGATATGTTAAAAGCAATATCGTTTTTCTTTCCT